>NZ_JBQEKA010000103.1:0-10657 GCF_052103615.1 Kerstersia sp.
GTTCACGCAGCATGCTGAAGGCCGCAATAATGCCCACACCAGCCGGCACGAACAGCACGGAGAGATGCTGCAGCAAGGCGTTGGCAGTGGCTTCCATGCGGGCCAGCAGCTGCGGGCGCGCGCGCAGCAGGCAAAATAACAGCACCATCCCCAGTACTGGCCCAGGGATGGGCAGGTGCAGCAAACGGCCAACACCCTCGCCGACGCCCTGACAGAGCATCAGAATTGCAAAAGTTTCCAGCATTTTCAGTCCGCGGCAACTTCCCAGGTTTCATCACTGGCATGCCACAAGCGGTAGCGCAGCTGGAACCCTTCCGGCACATACACCACCAGCGGCAGCCGGCTGTTGTAGCGCACCTTGAAGCCGTCGCCCTGAACGCTCACGAAACTGTCTTTCTTGACGCTATCCAGACAGCCCATCAACGTGCTGGCAGGCCCATTCACCTGGTTCAGCACATAATAGCCATAGCCCCAGCCCTGCACGGTTTCTTCAGACAGGTTGCCCATGAACCACTGGTGATTGCAATCGGTTGGCAAGGTTTTGCCGACGATCAGCTGCACCTCATAATCTTCTTCAACGGGGCGGCTTTCCAGATTGAGCACATAGCGCGTCTGGCCTGCCTGGGCAGCCGGGAAAGGTTTTAGGTCGGCCGCATCGGCGGCTTGCGCCCCGGCGGCGAACATCATACCCAGGCCCAGGCCAGCCATCGCCAGCACTCGGCGCAGCAACAGGCCCGAGGCGTTATCACGGGAAATTTCTGTCATGGTGAATCTCCTTATGGCAAGAGAATAAAAAACGGACGGTGCTGCCGGCTGCCCACTATACGCCGGCCGCCAGCGCATGCGCCTGAGCAATCAGCTCATAAGAACGCAGCCGGTCTTCGAAGTCATAAACATCGGAAACGATCATCAGCTCGTCAGCCTGGGTCTCTTCCAGCAAACGCGCAATGCCCTCGGCCACGCTATCACGCGTGCCTATAATGCTGCGGGCCAGCTTCTGCCTGACGCGGCGCGCCTCATCCGCTGTCCAGTAGGTGTCGATGTCATCAATCGCCGGCTGGCTCAGCCCCCGTGTGCCACGCATCTGGTTGGTCGAGGACATTTGCTGGGTAGTGGCCAAACGGCGGGCCTGCTCTTCACTGGCGGCAGCAATGATATTGACGCCGACCATGGCATGCGGACGCGCCAGTTGCTGCGATGGCCGGAAATTGCTGCGGTAGATTTCCAGCGCCATCAGCAGGTATTCCGGCGCGAAATGCGAAGCGAAGCCAAACGGCAGGCCAAGCTCGGCAGCCAGCCGGGCGCCAAAGGTGCTGGAACCAAGAATCCACAACGGCACTTCCTGGCCGACCCCAGGCACCGCAAACAGGGTCTGCCCGGTGCGCGCCGGAGCCAGCAAAGCCTGCAATTCCAGCACATCTTCCGGGAAACGGTCTGCCGCTGCCGGATGACGGCGCAGCGCCCGCAAGGTGGCCTGATCCGTGCCTGGCGCGCGCCCCAGCCCCAGGTCAATACGGCCGGGATACAAGCTGGCCAGGGTGCCGAATTGCTCGGCAATCACCAGCGGCGAATGGTTGGGCAGCATAACGCCGCCCGCGCCAATGCGGATGCGGCTGGTGCCGGCAGCGATATAGCCAATGACGACAGAGGTCGCGGAACTGGCGATGCCCTGCATATTGTGGTGTTCTGCCACCCAAAAACGCGAATAGCCCCATTGTTCGGCATGCGCGGCCAAATCCCTGGACCGCTTCAAGGCGGCGCCCGCGTCGGCATCCTGGCCGATGCGGGCCAGATCCAGAATCGAAATTTCTGCCATAGTGTCTCCAAAATACTGCTGTTCTGTCCCGCCAGCGGCGCGCGCCGCGCCTCAGCACGGCATCACGGATTGCCTGCCGGCCAGGAAAGCAGAAAGCTGAATTCCGCATCGTAACGCACACCCTCTTACATGGCAGAGGCTGCACTATCCTGAAAGGGTTTCTCTGCCATCCCCAGCATTGGCGCCTTGATGCCGCCAGGGTTTGCGCCTGCGCACGGCGAAATATGTAACATCAGCCCCCTGCCCGCCAAGCCATCGCCCCGCAGGCGGCTAGCGCGCTGGCGGCGCGGGCAAGCCCGCCCGCCAGCCGCCGGCACGGTCATATTCATGCAGCGTAAAGCGATTTCAATAGCAGCTAATGTGTCCGGCATCCCCTGTTTCAGGGGTTATATTTCGTTAGTCTTGATTTCATACGACACGACATGCAAGTCCCCCTTACGCCTTCAAGCTTTGCCATTCCCCTTCCGTTATTGCTGGTCTTCGCCATTGCTGCCGCGCTGCAGGCAACCCTGGGCGGCTACGCTGGCATTCTGGCCTGTGCGCTGGGCATCCTGCTGCTGTACTGGCGCAGCAGGCGCCGCCAGCAACGCCTGCTGCACTGGTCGGTGCAGCTCGACAGCACGCCGCCAGCCGAATTACGGGGCTACGACAAACTGATCGCCAACATTTACCGCCAGCACCGGCATTTGCGCAAACAGACGGAACAGGCGCATGCGGTCTTCGACGATTGGCAAACCATGCTGAACGCTTTGCCCTTCGGCGTCCTGCGCCTGGATGGCGAACTGCAATTAACCTGGTGCAACCAGAATGCAGAACGGATTCTGAACCTCAATCTGCCCGAAGACCTGGGCTTTCGCCTGAGCAATATCCTGCGCATGCCCGCTTTTGTTTCCTACGCCGGCAAACAGGATGGCTGGTCGGAAGGCATAGAACTGCACTTGCCCACCGGGCGCATCCAGGCCCGCCTGCTCGATGACAAGCAAGGCGGCGCCGTGCTGCTTGCCTTCCCCCAGACCGCGGACGACAGCCTCCCCGCCGCCGCGGCCTGAGCGCGCGGTTTTTGCGGTTTGCGCGGTTTGCACTTGGGCGCATGGTCATGGCATGATTTTTTCGTCTTTCACTGACTTCTCTGCCTGACCTGCCATGACTGAAAAAATTCGTATCCTGCAATTGGGGCCGCTGGCCGGCTCGCCGGGCGCGCAAGAGCGCCTGGAATCCCTGTATGACGTCGTTCCGCTCTGGAAGGCCGAAGATCGCGCTGCCGTACTCAAACAGGAAGGCCCGGCCATACGCGCCCTGGTCACGACAGCGGTACGCGGTTGTGACGCGGCCACCATGCAGGCGCTCCCTCAGCTAAAAGCGATTTGCAGCTGGGGGGTCGGTTTTGATGCCATTGACGTGGAAGCGGCCCATCAGCGCGGCATCCAGGTCAGCAATACGCCTGATGTCCTGACGGATTGCGTGGCAGACCTGGCCTGGGCCTTGCTGCTGGCCAGCGCGCGCCGCGTCGCCGAAGGCGACCGTTTTGTCCGTGACGGACATTGGGGCGCGGTGCACGGCGGTTTCCCCCTGGGCCGCCGCGTCAGCGGCCGCAAGCTGGGCATTCTCGGCCTGGGCCGCATTGGCAGCGCCATCGCCAAGCGCGGCGAAGGTTTCGGCATGGATATCCGCTATCACAACCGTCACGCCCGCACGGATGTCCCCTACCGCTACGCTGATAGCCTGGAAGAACTGGCCCGCTGGTCGGACTTCCTGGTGGTGGCGGCTGTCGGCGGCGACGGCACGCGCCAGCTGGTGGGCCAGGCCGTCCTGCACGCGCTCGGGCCTGAGGGCACGCTGATCAACATTGCCCGCGGCTCCGTGGTCGATGAGCATGCCCTGGTGCAGGCGCTCGAAGATGGCAGTCTGGGCGCGGCCGGACTGGACGTGTTCGCCCACGAACCCAAAGTGCCGGACGCGCTCAAGCAATCCGGCAAGGTTGTGCTCCTGCCGCACATAGGCAGCGCGACCGTGGAAACCCGTGCGGATATGGTGGGGCTGCTTTTTGATAATCTGCGCAGCTTCCTGGCCACCGGCAAGGTGGTCACGCCAGTCTGAACCGGCGTCCAGGCTCACGGGCAGGCTGCCGCCGCAAGGGTGGCGCCTGTCTGGCGGGCGTCAGGCGGAAATCAGTCGCCGCCCTTGCGCTCGCTGATCTTCAGACCGTTGTCATGGGCAAAGCCGATGACAAACTTCCAGGCCAGAGGCTCCAGCTCGCGCAGGCGGTTATCCACCACCACGCAACGTACACCGTCGATGACCGTAGGCACGACGTAAGGGGAATAAGTCAGGTGACTGGCCGGGGAACCGACCGGTCGGAAGGGAGCCATCACGCCCGCCAGGCGTTCGGCCCAGTCACTGGGGCGGAAGCGCTGCCCCGATTCTGTCACGCCGTGGATAATGTGTTGGCTTACTTGGTCTGTCATGGAAAATGCACCAGAATCAACAGGCTTGGCAAGCTGCCCGACCAAGACGAATGTCCGGCGCTGCAACTTGCTTGCGCAGGGATTGTATCTGATAGAACCTATACCTGCCTCTTTCGGTATGGCTGCGCAGTCTGCGCCAGCCGCCTGCCGCCCGGCATAAACCGGGTTTTTGCGCCGCACCCAAGCGCGTCAGAGCGCCTCCTGGCCGCCATTTTTCTCTCATTTCACGCCCGTCAGGTATGATAGATGGCTCTGTCACATGTCTGAATGAAGGCCGGCACCGGATGGATGCCGGTATTCAGTCAGGTAATCGCGGCTGGGCTGGATGCTCCGCCTGCCGTGACGGAGAGCGCTGGCCGGTGGGCCGGAGTGCTTCACATGCTGCGCTGCACAAACTGCCCGGCGCAGGAACCATCACGCAGAAAACCATGAACCAGACATCCCAACAAGCAGCACCTTTGCGTCACTTCCTGCAATTCACCGATCTGACCCGCGAAGAGATCCTCTATCTGCTCGACCGCGCCCGCATCATCAAAGATGACTTCAAGCGCTACATCCCGCATCTGACCCTGCACGACCGCACCCTGGCCATGGTGTTCGAGAAAGCCAGCACGCGCACGCGAGTCTCCTTCGAAGCCGGCATGTATCAGCTGGGCGGCTCGGTCATTCACCTGACGACCAATGATTCCCAATTGGGCCGCTCCGAGCCCATTGAAGATACGGCGCGCGTGGTGTCGCGCATGGTCGATCTGGTCATGATCCGCACCTTTGAGCAAACCCGTATCGAGCGATTCGCCGCCCATTCCCGGGTACCGGTGATCAACGGCCTGACCAACGAATATCACCCCTGTCAGATTCTCGCGGACATTTTCACGTTCATCGAGCATCGCGGCCCTATCGCAGGCAAAACCGTTGCCTGGATTGGTGATGCCAACAATATGTCCTACACCTGGCTGCAAGCCGCCGAATTGCTGGGTTTCACCCTGCATGTGTCAATGCCGGCAGGCTATGCCCTGGACCCCGCGCGTATCGGCCAGCCCGCCGCCTCGGTGTTGAAGCAATTCGAAGACCCTGCTGAGGCCTGCCGTGGCGCAGATCTCGTCACCACGGACGTCTGGACCAGCATGGGCTATGAAGCCGAAAATGCCGAGCGGCGCGCCGCTTTTGCCGGCTGGCGCGTGGATGAGCGCCTGATGGCGCAAGCCAACCCGGATGCCGTCTTCATGCACTGCCTGCCGGCGCACCGTGGCGAAGAAGTCACTGCCGAAGTCATAGACGGCCCGCAAAGCGTGGTCTGGGACGAAGCGGAAAACCGCATGCATGTGCAAAAAGCCCTGATGGAATTCCTGCTGATCGGCCAGCGCTGAGCCTGCACACCCCTGCCGCCACTCCCCCGGCGCCGCCCTTCTGTCGCAAGGCAGGCTGCGGCAAGGCGGGTGCAAGAATGGCGGCATGGCAAAAACAAGGGGCCGGATGTTTCCGGCCCCTTGTTTTTTGGTCTCTAGTCTTTCCGGACTCTCATCTTTTCGGCCTCTCGTGTTTCCAGCGTTTCCAACGCTTTGCCCGTTAACCCATTACCAGTCTTTTTTGCTGTGCCAGTCTTTTTCCAGCGCCGCGCCGAAATACTCAGTTTTCCCTGGATTCCCACTTGCGGCGTTCCTGGCGATTCAGCACCGTGCCCTTGCGCGGCCCAGGAAAGACCACGCTAAAACGCGTCCCTGACAAGGCAGGTTTGCTTTCCAGGCGCCACCAGGCGCCATGGGCTTCCGCAATTTCCCGCACAATGGCCAGGCCCAGCCCTGCCCCGCCCTGCACCGCAGAGGGGCCACGGTAAAAGGCCTCAAAGATTTTCTCCTGCTCTGCCGGCGCCAGGCCAATGCCGTCATCTTCGACCACCAGCACCGGCGGCGTGCTGCTGATACGCAGGCGCAGCATGGTCGCGCCTGTCGCATAACGCAGCGCGTTATCAATCAGGTTACCCAGCAGTTCATCCAGCAGCAAAGGGTCGCCGTCTATCCAGACCGGATGCGGGGGCGCGCTCAGGTCCAGTTCCAGACCAGCTTCCCTGGCTTTGCCCAGCCAGCGCGCGCCGCTATGCCTGGCCCATTCGCACAAATCCATGGAGACAAAGCTATCTTGCGGCCTGACGCCTGGATCCACCCGCGCCAGCACCAGCAATTGCTGCCCCAGGCGGATCATGCGGTCAGTTACCGACTTGATCCGCCGCGCCCTGGCTTCTATGTCTTCCGGCAGCGAACGCGCCAGCATCAGCTCGGATTCCAGCTTCAAACCGCTCAGGGGGGTGCGGAACTGGTGCGCGGCATGGCCGATAAACCGCCGCTGCGCCGCCATGGAGGCATCCAGGCGCGCCAGCAATTCATTGGTACGTTCCACCAGCGGCGCAATTTCCAGCGGCAGGTTGTTTGAGGGCAGCGCCTGCAAATCTTCCGCGCTGCGCTCACCCAGAGATTCGGAAAGATCCGTCACCCCTTTCAGCCCTGAGCGCACGCCGACCAGCAGCACCCAGGCAAACAGCAGCAAGGACGCAAGCTGCCCGGCCACCATGAACCAGAACACATCTTCCAGTGCCCAGGTTGAGGCTTCCAGTTTGTGCGTCAGCACCCAGGTTGCCCCGATATCGACACACACCAGCGCCAGAATCGGCGGCAGCAGGCGAACCAGTAAATGCCGCGCCAGTGAACCGCGGCGCAGAATGCTGCCGGGCGAAGCCGGTCTGCTATTTACTCGCTGCATGGCTCCAGCACATAGCCGAAGCCGCGCACTGTCTGTATGCTCACCCCGCACCCTTCCAGACGTTTGCGCAAGCGGTACACATAGACCTCTACCGCGTTTTCACTGAAATCCGCATCCCAGGCCGATAAGGAATTCACGATCTGGCGTTTGGTCACGACCTTGCCCAGGCGTGTCATCAGCATTTCCAGCACCGAAAACTCCCTGGCCGACAAACCCAGGCGTTCGCCCTGCGCCCTGACTTCGCGCCCGACCGTATCCATGGAAAGCAAACCCGCTTCCAGCAGCGGCTGGGCTTGCCCCAGCCTGCGCCTGGCCAGCGCGCGCACGCGCGCGGCCAGCTCGGCCAGCTCGAAAGGCTTGGCGACATAATCATCGGCACCGGCGTCCAGCCCCTGGACACGGTCGCTCAGGCTGTCGCGTGCCGTCAGAATCAAGACCGGAACGTCATCACCTGCCGCACGGATACGCTGCAGGATATCCAGCCCGTCCGCATCCGGCAGGTTGAGATCCAGCACCAGCAGATCATAGGAATGGCCATCCAGGGCGCTCTGCACCTGGGTACCGTTTTGCAGCCAATCAACCGCATAAGCCTGATCCTGCAGGAATTCCCGCAGTGCATGGCCTAGCGTGGCATCGTCTTCTATCAGGAGTACTCGCATGTCATGAATTCTATCCGAACGCATGCAGGCGGAACATCAAAACAAAACACCCCGGAAACGAGAAAACGCTTCCGGGGTGTTTCTGCTCAGGGGTTTGTCAGGCCTGGCGGGAAAACCGCCAGGCCGGCCTAAGCGAGTGCGAGGTCAGTGCGTGCCGTGCGCAGCGGCTGCCGGGGCGGCAGCACCGCCTGCGGCGTCATTACCTGCGGCACCGCTGGCAGCGCCTTCGGTGGCCGAGCCAGGCGCGCCCGGCTGGGTAATGAAGCCGATGCGGGCAATACCCGAACGGCGGGCGCTGGCCATCACACGCGCCAGGGTTTCGTAGCGGGTGTTCAGATCGGCGCGGATACGCACTTCAGGCTGCGGGCGCTCATGCGAAATGCTGGCGAAACGGCCCGCGAGATCGTCGAGCAGAACGATATCTTCATTCCAGAACACCACGCCGCCTGCGTCAATCGCCAGGTCTATGGTCTTGGGATTTTCTTCGATCTGCTCGGAGCTGGCCTGTGGCAGGTTGATGCGTACCGAGTGCGCCAGCAAAGGCGCCGTGATGATGAAAATAACCAGCAAGACCAGCATCACGTCGATCAGCGGCACCATGTTAATTTCCGACATGGTATGGCCGCCGCTCTGCTTGCTGTCAAAGCTGCCGAAAGCCATCAGTTGGCTCCTTTGGTATTGGCGCCGCGGCGCTGCAGCGCGCGCAGCTTGCCGTCGGACAATTCAACTTGCTGGCCAGTGCTCAGGAAGGCGAACAGATCATAGGCGAAGGCATCCAGGCGCGACAGCAGCACACGGTTGCTGCGCACGAAAGCGTTGAATGCCAGCACTGCCGGAATGGCAACGGCCAGGCCCAGGCCCGTCATGATCAGCGCTTCGCCGACCGGGCCGGCGATGCGGTTGATCGTCATGCCGTCGGACATGCCGATACCAACCAGCGCGTGATACACGCCCCACACCGTACCGAACAGACCGACGAACGGCGCCGTGGAGCCCACCGAGGCCAGCACGGTCAGGCCGTTTTCCACCTTCGAGGTTTCTTCGTCTATCACCTTGCGCATCGTGCGGCTGACAAAGTCGCCATTGCTGCCCGAGTCTTCGAGCTTGGTCGCGCCGTACTTGGCATGGTGTTTCTGCGCATAGACCGCGTGGCTGGTCAGGTGCGAGAACGGGTCATTGGCGCCATGGGTGATGATTTCGTTTTCAACCTGCTCCAGCGAGCTAGCATTCCAGAACTTGTCGAGGAAAGCGCGGGCGCGTTTGCGGGTGCGGTAATTGCTGATGGCCTTGACGACGATCAGGTACCAGCTGATCAGCGACATCACCAGCAGAATGATGAACAGGGCCTTGCCCACGACATCGCTCTGCCCCACGAAGTGCAGAAAGCCCATGCTTTGCTCGGCGGCGCCGGCGCTGGCATTGGCGGCTTGCTGGCTCAGCACGGAAGCCAGATCAGCGCCTGCCTGCAAGGTGGCATCAGCCTGGGCAGCGGCAGCTTCCGCGCCGGACTGCAAGGCGGCGCCAGCTTGCTGGGCGCTTTCCGCGCCCGCTTGCAATGCAGCACCAGCCTGTTGCGCTCCAGCCGCGCCTGCGGCTGCGGCTGCGCCAGTATTGCTCGCCGCATCCGCCCCCGGCGACACCTGCGCCAACACTTGGGCCAACACTGTCGGCGTAATCAAGGTATCGGACATCTCATTTCCTCATGACAAATACTTATGGTCGCTTGCCGCTGCGGCGTGCTGCGATCCGATTGGATTAAAAACCAGCGGCATCCGCCTTTTCAAGAGGCGGACGCCTGAAATCAACGTCTGTTTCTCAAGACAAAATCGAACGGGATATCCGCCATGGCCGGATGCGGCACACCATTCTCGGTATAAGGCTTGAAGCGTGACTTGCGCGCTGCGGCCAAGGCCGAACGATCCAGACGCTCATACCCGGAAGACTGCTGCACCTGGGCATCTTCCACTTCGCCATTGGTGTTGATCAGCACGCGGATCACGACCCGGCCCTGCTCACGGCGCTGTTGCGACGCCTGCGGGTAATCCGGCAAGGGGCGGCGCCCCAGGTAATCCACCTGACCGATCAGGCGCGGCTGGCTCGGCGGCGTGCCCGTTTGCGGACCGCTGGGCGTGCCCTTGGCGTCCGGGTCACCGCTAGGCGGCAACTCCGACGGCGGCGCCTCTGAGGGCGGCGCATCCTCCACGGGCTCCTGCACCGGCGTCACGACAGGCGGCGCTACGGGCCGGGGCCTGGGTTTCGGCTTGGGCTTGGGTTTGACCTTGGGGGCCTCCTCGATCACCGGCGGCTTGATCTCCGGCTCGGGCTCGACCACGGGTTCAGGCTCGGGGTCTGGTTCGACCTCAGGCTCCTCGGGTTCGGGCTCAGGCTCGGGTTCCGGCTTGACCGGAGGAGGCGGAGGCGGCGCAGGGGGTGTGTCGGCCTGAGGTGCCTGAGCAAGCTGGGGATCAGGAGCGATCTCCACAAAGCGCACCATTACCGCCTCAGGCTCTTCCTGTACAGGAGGATCGCCTTCGGCCAGGAACATTGCGCCAAACAAGGCAGCATGCAAGGCGACTACAGCCACACCGGCACCGATACGCAGGCCAAGTGGATAGCGCTGCGTGGACCAGTCGTTTAAGTTATGAAGCATGAAAAGGAAACATCGCTTAGCTGGCGGCTGTCCGCCCCATGACAGAGAAACAGCCTGAGAAAGACATTCAATCAGGCAAGTGAAAATTGTAAAATAAATGGGACTTATTCACAACTCGATATCCCACTTGAATTACAAAAAGAGGCGAATTCCCTCTTGTTTCCCTGACAGAAAACAATGGATCGCAGACATTCTGCAGTGATCTGCCTTATTAGACAAGCCAGAATCTCTGCCAGAAAATAAAAAATCACTTCTGAACTGCCTGTCGCCAGGGCTGGCGGGGCCGTATCCAAATGCGCGTGGCGGGCAACCC
>NZ_JBQEKA010000104.1:0-10566 GCF_052103615.1 Kerstersia sp.
GGCGCATGTTGAGCCGCGCGGCAGCGCCGGGCCCGCTGCCTGGCGCGGCGTTGCGCAAACTGGCGGCATGGCTGTCATGGTTCTGGCTGGCCGCCGTGTTTCTGTGTGCGCCGGCTTGGGCCGGGCCGGCAGAGGGCGCGTGCGCGCCGCAAATCCTCAGTGTCCGCATGGCGCCTTCTGCCGACGGCAGCCGCCCGGCGGAGGGCTGGCAGGATACCGTGCTGCCGGACCGCTGGCGGGCGCACTGGCCGGCCCATACCGGCGCAGTCTGGTACCGGATTGACTGGTTACGCGGATGTGGCGGCCACGCAACGCCGCCGGCGCCAGTCGGCCTGGCCTTGGATTGGATCAGCCTGGCCGGCATCGTGTATATCAATGATGACCTCCTGTGGCAGGACCGCAGCTTGAGCGAGCCTTTTTCGCACAGCTGGAATATGCCGCGCTTTTGGCGTTTGCAGGAATCCAGCCTGCGTGACGGGGTCAATACGCTGTGGATAGGCGTGCATGGCCTGGCCGAGCATGGGGCCGGCCTGGGCCGGGTGCATCTGGGCGACCCGGCGCTTGTAGAGAGCTGGCAAGAAAGCAAGGTCTGGCACCAGCGCACCATGTTCATTATCAACCTGGCCATTTCCACGGTGCTGGGTTGCCTGTTCTTCTGTATCTGGCTGCATGACCGTTCCCAGCACGCCAGCGGCTGGTATGTGCTGACGGCATTTTTCTGGATTCTGTTCGCCAGCAATATGCTGTTTACCGAGCCCTGGCCGTTCATGGGAACGCTGCTGTCCATCCGCATCAATCTGCTGGCATGCCTGCTGTACCTTGCGTGTTATGGCATGTTCAGCTGGAGTTTTTGCCGGCTGCGCATGCGGCGGACGGGCTGGATCCTGATGGTCGTGCAGGTCGTGATGGCATTGTCCGTGCTGCTGGTGCCCAGCCCTTGGCTGGGTAAAACGGCATTCTGGGCGATTGTGCTGGGGGCGGTGATTTTCTGCTGCAGCACGTTGTATCTGCTGGTTCATGGGGTGATCAAACGCGACTTTGAACCTATTGTTCTCTCTGTCAGTACTTTGCTGTGCATCGCCATCAGCGTTCATGACGCTCTGCTGATGGCAGAGCGCATTCAATCGCAGCCTTTGCTGGCGTACACCAGCCTGCTGATGATGCTGACGATTGCGGTCTTGCTGGCGCGCCGCATCGCCAGCAATATGCGCCGTATTGCCCAGTTCAACCAGGAATTGAGCAGTACCGTGGCGCAGGCCTGCGATGAGTTGAGCGCGACCCTGGCGCGTGAGCATGCGCTGGCGCTGGATAATTCGGTGCTGCAGGAACGCCTGCAGATTTCGCGGGATTTGCACGATAGCCTGGGCGGTTCACTGGTGCGCTCGATTGCCGTGGTGGAGCAGGCCCGGGATCCCCTGGACAATACCCGTTTTCTGTCCATGCTGAAGTTGCTGCGCAATGATTTGCGGCAGGTCATAGACAGCAGCGCCCATATCGAATCAGCGGGCGTGCACTCGCCGCAAGCGCTGATGGCGCCTTTGCGCCACCGTTTCATGAACCTGTTCGATGAACTGGGCATTGTGTCCGAGTGGACGATTCCTTTGGCCTGGCGGACGGCGCCCAGCGCCCGGGTTTGCCTGGCGCTGACCAGATTGGTCGAAGAGGCGCTGGCCAATGTCATCAAGCACAGCCGCGCCCGTTGCGCCCGGGTCACGCTGGAATTGCCGGAACAGGAAATGCTGATCCTGCGCATCGAAGATGATGGCGTGGGCTTTGATGTGGCTGCGGTTCAGCAGGCCGGGCTCAGTGTCGGCATGCGTTCCATGCATGTACGTATGGAGCGCCTGGGCGGCAGTCTGCAAGTGATATCCCGGCGCGGGAGTACCGTGCTGGAAGCTCGTTTGCACCTGCAGGCTGCCTGCGAGGCTGAAGCCCAGGACAGCCTGCGGTGAATTAACTGGTTCAGGCGATGCGGACGCTGCGCGGGTTTGCGTACTATAGCCTGGCAAGAAGCAGGTCATTGGCCGCCTGGAGGCGGCAAGGCGCAGGCTCCGGCATGCCCGCTCCCGGCATGCCGCTGCCGCTTTCGCCGCGGCACGGTCTGCGCCGTCCGGCAGTGATGGTATTTCCCCGCAGACATCCATTGTTTGATAAAAGCAAACGTTCAATCCATGCCTGACACCCTTTTGCCCGCACCGGTTCTCATTGTTGAAGATGAGCCTTTTATCCGCACCCGCCTGGCCGCCATTCTGGCGCAGCTGGGGTATGAGGCCGGGTCGGTGCATGGGGCGGCCACGCTGGCGGATGCCCGTAATTTGCTGAGTCAATATGCTTACGCGCTGGCGCTGGTGGACCTGGGCCTGCAGGATGGCAATGGCATAGATCTGATCGGCGAACTGCGCGCCCGGGATGCGGACATGGGCATTCTGGTGATTTCCGCCTGGAGTACCGAAGACGCCATTCTTGCTGCTTTGCGCGCGGGGGCGACGGGGTATGTCCTGAAGGAAAGAGATGACCTGGAGGTCATGCTGTCGATACGCAGCGTATTGCGCGGCGGGGCGCCTATTGATCCCTTTATCGCGCGGCGCTTAATTGACCAGCTGGGGGGCAAGCCTGCGCTTCCCGCCGCCGGCCAGGCCGCCGTTCAGCCTGCGGTGGATGCGCTTAGCACGCGCGAACATGAAATTCTGTCGCGGGTTGCCGATGGCCTGACGAACCGGGAAATTGCAGATTTGCTGTGTATTTCCCGTTACACCGTCGATTGCCATGTCAAAAACATCTATCACAAATTGGCTGTGTCTTCCCGGGTGCGTGCCGTGAACGCGGCCCGCACGCGCGGCTTGTTGCCCTGATTCTGCCGCGGCAAAAAAACAGCGCGCCCCCGGTAAAGAGGGCGCGCTGTTTCGCCGGAGACGGCTGGCTTACTGAGCTGGCTTACTGGGCTGGCTTACTCAGTAAAGCCTTGCGTGCTGTAGAACGCGTTATCGACGGGGCGCAGGATGGGCAGCCCGCTGCTGGCGTCTTTTTCTGCACGGTCGTCAATCCATTCCTGGAAGGCGTCGGCATCCAGCACGCCGACATCCAGGCGGCGGGAGTCAGGCAGTTTGCCCAGCGTGGCGTAGCCATCGCCGCCCTGAGCAATGAAGCTCAGCAGGAACAGGGTGTAGTCCTGGCGTTGCAGGTCCAGGGCTTTCCATTGCTGGGTCGCGCGGTCGAACACTTCCAGCTGGGTGACGCGCTTGCCCTTGGGCTGCTTGGCATCCACGTGCCAGCGCAGGCCGCCGGCGTAGGGGTAGGGGCCGGAGGACGGCTTGTCGTTGAACACCATGTCCATCGCGTCTTCCAGCGTGTCCTTGACCTCCTGGCCGCTGACCGTCATTTTCCACAGCATGTTGGCAAAGGGCAGCACTTCAATGACGTTCGCCGCCGTGATGTTGCCCTTCAGCGGAACGCGCACGCCGCCGCCGTTTTGCAGGGAGATATCAGCGCCGCCGTAGCTGCTGTTGGCAATGTCGTAATAGGCCTGCGCCACCAGTTGCTGGATATCACCGCCGCGGGCGCTGACCGAGGCCTGGCCGTTGGCGCAGGAAGCCGAGCGCGAGTAGTCGATGGAGCCAGGGCCGCCAGGCACGCGGCGCGAGCACAGTTCCTGCGGGACGACGGCGACTTGCTTGGCCTTGAACTTGTCCACTTCGGCCTTGAAGGGCGCCAGGGTGGCGGCAGCCTTCTGGTCGGCGGCAGCGACGTACAGAATGTCGCTTTCCTTGATATCGGCATTGAAGGCGCTGGCCTCGGCGGCCGTGGCGGCGCGCTGGCTGCTGCCATCCTTGACCTGGAAGTCGTCGCCGATCAGCACGCGCGGTGTGCCGTCACAGTTTTCGACTTTGCCGTCAGCATCGAAGCGGATCGTCAGTTCGCCAACGACTTGTGAATATTCCCAGGCATGCACGACGCAGACCGTATTGCCGTCCTTATCCTTGACGCGGGTGGGGTAGTCATAGCCCTGGCTGATGTCTGCGCCCAGATAGCGCGCCAGTTTGTCCTTGGGGCCAAGCAGCGTATGCGAATCGCCGCCGACGACAACATCCACGCCCTTGAGCTTGCTGGCGACTTCCAGATCGTAGGTGTAGCCAATGTGGCTCAGAACGACAATCTTGTTCACGCCCTCGGATTGCAGGCGGTCGATTTCCCGCTGCGCTGCCACGACTTCGTCTTCGAATTCGGTATCGGCATTCGGGCTGGAGGATTGCTTGGTTTTGCTGGCAATCGTCAGGCCGACCAGGCCGATGCGCTGGCCGCCGCGTTCGACCACCGTGGACGGCAGTACCTTATTGCTGTTCTTGAGCGGCGAGGAATTGCCGAATTGGACGTTGGCTGACAGAACGGGGGTCTGGCAGCTGCCGCCATGCAGTTCGTTGATGAAGGTCTCCAGACCGGCATCGCCCTTGTCGAACTCGTGGTTGCCAATCGCCATGGCATCAAAACAGACAGTATTCATCAGGGCGGCGTCGGCGGCGCCCAGACTGCCTGCCCGGTTGAAATACAGGGTGCCGGTCAAGGCATCGCCTGCATGCAGTTTGAGGACGTTTTCGTGCTTGGCCGCCAGTTGTTCGAAGGCGCTGGTCACACGGGGAAAACCGGCGGACGAGACCGTGACATCGACGATGTCGCCGTCAGGGTTCTTCAGTTTGACGGTACGGCTTTCACTGTCCAGATGGGAGTGGTGGTCGTTGATATGGAGGATCGTCAGAGCCAGCGGCGCAGACGGTTCCTGCGTGCCGGAATCATTGTTGTCGTGGTCGCTGCCGCAGGCGCTGAGCAGGCCCGCCAGCATCATGGCCAATGCCGATGCGCGCAAAGGAAAATTCATCGAAAGCACCCTGTTCCTTGGAAGTTCGGAGCACACAGTCTGGCGCAATGGCATGACAGGCATTTGACGGTCGCGCCTGAAAGGCGGTCCAGGCCTCAGGCAGAGGGCGGATCGTCCGGGTCAGGCAGCCGGAGTGACGGATAATTCTGGGTGATTGATATTTTTCGCTGCATGATTTGAGTTAATCCGTCCTTTTGGCGTTTTTTCGCCGGACGCGGCCTGGCGCATGCGTGATATCGTGAGAAGTTCTGGATTCACGACTACGGCCCCCGCAGGGTGGGGCATCGCCATGCCATTTTCATTCCGAGCCATTCCTGTCCGTTTGCTGCACGGCTTTTGCCTGATGGCTGCCCTGGCCGCCGGGCCCGCCGTGGCGGATGTCACGGTCGCCGATCTGAACCCTGAAGCGGCGACAGGTTATGCCGATAAGACGCTGGTGCAGGCCGAGCGCTTCATGGCGGTGACGGCCAACCCCCTGGCAACGCAGGCAGCGTCCCTCATGCTGGCGCGCGACGGCAGCGCGGCGGATGCCGCCATTGCGGCGCAACTGGTGCTGGCCCTGGTGGAGCCGCAGTCTTCAGGGCTGGGGGGCGGCGCTTTCCTGATGTATCACGATGCGGATAAAGGCCGGCTATATGCCTATGATGGGCGGGAAACGGCACCGGCAGCCGCGCAAGCTGAGCGTTTCATGGCGGGGCAGCGGGCGCTGCCCATGGCGCAGGCCGTCAATAGCGGCCTGTCGGTCGGAACGCCAGGCCTGGTCCGGCTGCTGGAAACCCTGCATCAGGCGCATGGGCGGCTGCCCTGGGCGGTGCTGTTCGAGCCGGCGATTGAACTGGCGGAACACGGCTTTCCGGTGTCGCCCCGCTTGCACGCCCTGATAGAGGAAAATCAGGCCTTGCGTGACCAGCCGGCGGCGGCTGCGTATTTTCTTGATCCTGAGGGTGCCGCCTGGCCGGTCGGCCATGTTTTGAAAAACCCCCAACTGGCCCAGGTGCTGCGCCTGCTGGCCAGCCAGCGGGCAGATGCCTTCTATCACGGCAGTATCGCGCGCGATATTGTGGCCGCCGTGCATGAGCACCGCGTGCCTGGGGACCTGGCGTTCGAGGATCTGGCCGCCTATCAGGTGGTGGAGCGCGAACCGCTGTGCGCGGATTACCGCATCTATCGCCTGTGCGGCATGCCGCCCCCGAGTTCCGGCACGCTGGCGGTTTTGCAGATGCTCAAGGTGCTGGAACCCTATGGCATGGGGCAATTGGCGCCGGTAGGGCTGGAAGCCGTGCATCTGTTTTCAGAGGCAGGCCGGCTGGCCTATGCCGACCGTGACTACTATGTCGCCGATCCGGCATTTGTCGAGGTGCCGCTGGCCGGGCTGCTGGATCCGGGCTATCTGGATGACCGCAGCGCATTGATTGACCCGGAGTATTCCATGGGTATGGCGGAACCGGGTAAGCCGCCAGGCGTGCGGGCGGAGCCGGGCCAGGATCAGTCCCCGGATTTTCCGTCCACCAGCCATATCGTGGTGGTCGATGCGCAGGGCAATGCGCTTTCCATGACCAGCAGCATTGAGCAGGCTTTTGGCAGCAAGATTTTCGTGCGGGGTTTCCTGCTCAATAACCAGCTGACGGATTTTTCCCTGAATCCTGTCGATGCCAATGGCCGTCCGGTGGCGAACCGGCTGGAAGCCGGGAAACGGCCGCGCAGCAGCATGGCGCCCATGGTGATCTACCGTGATGGCCAGCCCTATATGGTGCTGGGTTCTCCTGGCGGCAGCGCCATCATCAATTATGTCGCCAAGGTGCTTGTGGGGGTGCTGGATTGGAATCTGGATGTGCAGCAGGCGATTTCCCTGCCCAATATGGGCAGCCGGAATCACCAGACCGAACTGGAAGCCGGGACGGAACTGGAAGAGCTGGCCGAGCCTTTGCGCCTGATGGGGCATGAAATTCAGCTGCTGCCCTTTCCTAGCGGCCTCAATGGCATCGTGATGGATGGGCAGGGCTTGAGCGGCGGAACCGATCCCCGCCGGGAAGGGCTGGTGCTGGGCGACTGACCCCGGCGGATGCGCCAGATAGGGCATGCCATGGTTCCACGGCATGCCCGAATTAAATATAATCGTTCTCATTATTGAAAAATGGCGGCGCGGCCAGGGTGCTCAGTGGACATGACGGACAGGCAAAGCATCAGCGGCGGCGCGCCCGCCTTGCAAGCGCCGCGTCAGGGCTGGCGCGAGCTGCGCCCCGGCCTGACCTTGCAGTGCGGGGTCGAAGCCCATGCGCAGGCCTGCGAAGGCGAGGCCGTCATTGATGACCATATCCGTATCGTCATGGTGCTGGAAGGCGCGCTGGACTTGCGCTATGACTCGCAGCCCTTGCTGTTGCAGGCCCAGCCTGGGCATTCTGGCGGGCGGCTGCGCAATGCGGCCGTCGTCACCATGCAGGAGCCGGTGCAGCTGCGCCGGGTGGTGCGGCAGGGCGACGCTTCCCGCCGCATCAGTATTGGCGTGGCGCGCGCCTGGCTGCAGGAATCCATGGGTGAGGCCGCTTGCCCGCTGGAACCGGGCGTTCAGGCGCGCCATCTGGAGACGGTTCAATGGGCCATTTCGCCGCGCAGCTGCGCGCTGGCCGAACAGTTGTTGAACCCCCCGATGCTGCAACCCTATCTGGTAGGCCTGTACCAGGAAAGCCGGACAATCGAGCTGATTGCCGACGCCTTGGCCCAGATGCCTGGCGGCCAGCGGCAGCCTGCCAGCCCGGGCGGGCAGCAGGGCAGCGGGCGGCTATCAGGCCTGGCGCTGCGGCGCATGGCGGAACTCAAGGCCTGGTTGCAGGCTCACGCTGCCGAAGCGCTGAACCTGGAACAGATCGCCCGGCAGATGCACATCACACCCAGCACATTGCAGCGCCATTTCCGCTTGGCCTATGGCACGACGGTGTTCGATTTCCTGCAAAAGGAACGCCTGGGACAGGCCAGGCTGGCGTTAATGCGGGACGGCATCAGTGTGGAGCAGGCGGCGGCGCTGGCTGGCTATGCCAATGCCACCGGCTTTGCCACGGCGTTCAGGCGCTATTTCGGCTTATCGCCCAGTCAGGTTCGGGCACGCTGACGCCGATTGCATTTTCAGCGAAGCTTTTTGCCTGTCTGGCGAAGGCCGGGCATGAGCGGACATGCGACCATTTCACAAATGGTAAGGAATCTTATTATCACCAAGGAGAATTCCGTGCAGATGTCCTCTCTCGGGCGCTTGCCGCAATGGCACGCCGGTTCACTGGCCGCCCAGCGCGCCGCTGCGGCCCGGCCCGCCTTTCCCTGCGCGGTGCTGACCGCGCTGCTGCTGACCGTCTGGGGGCAGGCGTCGGCCCAGAACTCCAGGCCGGAGCCGCCGGATGAGGCTGCTGCGCCGGCCTTGCTGGAAGGCATAACGGTCAATGCTTACCGCCAGGCTGAAACCATAGGCGCGGCGACCAAGACGGAAACCCCCTTGATTGAAACGCCGCAATCCGTCACGGTGATCGAGCGCGATGAAATGGATGCGCGCGGCGTGCAGAATCTCAACGAAGCGACACGCTACACAGCGGGCGTCCTGCCGGAGAGCCAGGGCATGGATAACCGCGTGGATGATATGTATATCCGCGGGTTCGATGCCGGCAGCTGGGGGGCGAACCTGATGCTGGATGGCATGCGCGCGCCATCGGATGGCACCTTGAGCTGGAACCGGGCATCTTTCAATACCTGGAACCTGGAGCGTGTCGAGGTGCTCAAGGGGCCGTCCAGCGTGCTGTACGGCCAGCTGGCGCCTGGCGGCATGGTGAATCAGGTCACCAAGGTGCCGCGGGCGGGCCAGTTGCAGACGGTCTGGGCGCAGATAGACAGCAATGGCCGTCCGACCGAGGCGTTTGATCTGGGGGGCGCCAATGAGAATGAAAGCGTGCTGTGGCGCATGGTCGGCCTGCATGGCAACGGCAAGACACAGCTGGATCATGTCCGCCACAAGCAGTGGTTCGTCGCGCCCAGCCTGACCTTCAAATTCAATGAGGACAACACCAAGCTGACCTTGCTGGGGATGTACCAGAAGGATAGCGGCGGCAGTACTTTCCAGTTCCTGCCCTATCAGGGCACGGTGGTGCCGGGGGCGGATGGTTTCATCAAGTCCAAGACTTTCCTGGGCGAACCGGACTGGAACGTCTATGACCGCAAAGAATGGTATGCAGGCTGGCAATTCGAGCACAAGTTCAACGACAACTGGAAACTAAGCCAGAATGCCCGCTACACCCATGTGGATTCGCTCTACCGCGCCACTGTCGGTTTCGGTGTGCGTGGCGCGGCAGTGACGGATCTCAACACCTTGACCAACGGCCGCATTCTCAAGCGCCGGGCGGTGCAGGGCGAAGGGGATTCCAACGCCAAAACGGTGGATACGCGGCTGGAGGGCAAGTTCGCCACTGGCGCGCTGGAACATACGGTGCTGACCGGTTTTGACTGGCGCGAGAACAAGTGGGATTTCCTGCGCAAGATGTCCAATGCTTCTCCCGACGCCATTGCCATTGATATCTATGATCCGGTTTATACCGGCTACGATTTCGAACCCTCGCTGACCGTTGTGCAGATGGATACGGACGAGAAAAACCGGCAGATGGGCTTGTATCTTCAGGATCAGCTGGCCTGGGGCAAGTGGCGCGTCACGCTGGGCGGGCGCCAGGACTGGAGCCGCATTGACACGCTCAACCAGATGAACAGCGTGCGCACCGTGACCTCAGACCGCGCCTTTACCGGACGGGCAGGCGTAAGTTACCTGGCTGATAACGGGGTGGCGCCTTACCTGAGTTTTTCCCAGTCATTCCAGCCGGTGGGCGGTGTGCAGCGCAATGGCGATACCTTCAAACCGCTCAAGGGCAAGCAATGGGAAGCCGGGATCAAGTACGAACCCAAGGACATGGATGGCATGCTGATGCTGTCTGCCTATGAACTGACACAGGAAAATGTGCTGACGGCTGACCCGACCAATGTGACGACGGGCGCGTCCTTCCAGGTACAGACGGGCAAGGTAAGGGTGCGCGGCATCGAGCTGGAAGGCCGGGTGACGCCCTTTGACGGGTTCAGCGTGATCGGCGCGGTCACGCGCATGGATTCCAAGGTGATGCGCAGCAATGACGGCCATATCGGCAACGAGATGATACGCGTGCCGGAGTGGATGGGCTCTTTGTGGCTGGATTACACCGTGCAGCGCGGCGCGCTCAAGGGGCTGGGTTTTGGCGGGGGCATGCGCTATATCGGCGACACCTACGGCGACCTGGCCAATATTCTGCACATCCCGTCTTACACCTTGTTCGATGCGGCTTTGCGCTATGACATCGGCCAGGTCGGCAAGGGCGATTTGCGCCTGTCCCTCAATGCCAGCAACCTGGCAGATAAACGCTATGTGGCGACGTGCACGGCGGCGACGTCCTGCTACTACGGCACGGGCCGGACGGTGATCGCCAACCTGCGCTATAGCTGGTAACCGAAGACCACCGGCCGCCACGCCCCGAGGGCGTGCGGCCGCTCTCAGAGAGGATTCAAGTGGGACCAAGCAAACCATTGTGCATCGGCCTGTCGCTGGCCGTGACCTGGCTCATGGGCAACGGCTGGCGCCGGGCCGATAGCCGGGTCGAAGACATTTATGACATCGGCTTTTACGCAGCGCTGGCGCGCCGGGC
>NZ_JBQEKA010000105.1:0-10548 GCF_052103615.1 Kerstersia sp.
CCCCCGCCCCGCGCGCCCCCCGGGGCGGGGGGCCAGGTGCCGGGCCACCCGGCGGCCGCGGCCTGTCAGTATCAGGGGGGGGGTATTGCCGGGTTGCGCCAGCCAGGGCGACAACCGGGTTTCCAGCTGTTTGATTTGTTGCAGCCAGCGGCCCCAGTCTTCTTCCAGGGCGGCTTCCTGCAATTCCGGCCACAGGACCGGACGGCTGCCTGGCGGGCGGGCCCAGGGCGAGGCGCCGCCATAGAGCCAGAGGCCATTGACCGGCGCCAGGCCGCGCTCAAGGCGCGCCTCGTTCACCGGGTGCTCATGCCAGGCCATCTGGATTTCATTGAGCACGCGGCGCCAGGGGCGCAGCGCCGGGTCGTGGTTCCACCAGCCCAGTAAACCATCGCGGGCGACAGTCGCCGGGCTGGCGCTGCGGGCTTGCGTCAGCAAGCCTTGTTCGTCGCGCAGCACCCAGCGGCCGGGCAGCAGCATCTGCGCGGCCAGGCCATGCTGCATCAGAATGTCGCCTGCGGCCAGCGACAGCTCGGCATCTTCTTCGGCGCTGATATGTAGGTCGGGCAGCGCGATCAGATTGACCTGATCGGTGCCCATTGCAATATGCGCGAATTCTGCCAGCCAGACCGACTGCGCGCCGCTCACTTCGGGATGCAGCAATGGCCCCAGGCCGCTGGCCCAGGCATCGTCGGCAGCCGGCTGGAAGCCTTCGGCACGCAGCCGGCAGACTTCCTCCGGCGTACAGCCAGTCAACGCAGGGGGCAGGGATTCGGGCGCCGCTTTGGCACGCCGGAACAGTTCGACCAAGCGTGGCGTGGTCTTTTCAAGTTCTTCCGCCAGCGCCGGGGCGATGGCGCTATCCGGCAGGGCACCAGGGATCAGGATAGACATGGAAATGGATTGTAGTGCGAGACTTGCGCAGATGGACGCAGCGCGCGGCGGGAAACCGCATAAAATGGCGCGAATGTCGAAACCGCATAAACCCCTTCCGTATGAGATCTGGATTGGCCTGCGCTATGCAGACCTGTCACGGATCGCGTTCCAGACCTTGCGCCGCACGGGCGTGCTGTGGTTGCTGGGCCTGTTGTGGCGCCTGCTGCCGGGGCGCCGCGGCGATCCGTTCGCGGCCTGGCGCCAGCAGGCCGGCATAGGCGCGCAACGAGACGGATTTGTTTCGTTTGTGGCGGTCAGTGCCATGGGCGGCATCGGTCTGGGCGTGGCAGCGCTGATCGTCGTGCTTTCCGTCATGAACGGATTTCAGTCGCAGGTGCGTGATCGCATGTTGTCGGTGTTGCCGCACATTGAACTCTATGTGCCGCGCGCCGCGTCGGATAATCCGCTGGATGGCTGGCAATATTGGGCGCAGGAGGCGCGCGAGCATCCCGCCGTCCGCGGCGCGGCGCCTTTTGTGTCGTCGCAGGCCATGCTGGTCAGGGGCAAAACACTGCGCGGCGTCAAGATCAGCGGCGTGGATCCTGCCGAGGAAGGGCAGGTGTCCGATCTGCCCAAACAGATGGTCAGCGGTTCACTGGAAGATTTGAAGCCTGGCAGCTATGGGCTGGTATTGGGGACGGCGCTGGCAGACAGCATGGGCCTGAAGCTCGGCCAGCCCATTATTCTGATGGCGCCCGAGGGCAGCGTGAGCCCGGCAGGGTTTTCGCCGCGCATGCGCCAGTTCCGTCTGGTCGGGGTGTTTGAGTCCGGGCATTATGAGTACGACTCCAGCCTGGCTTTCGTGAATGCGGAAGATGCCGCCAAGGTATTCCGCGAGAACGCCGTCTCCGGCGTGCGCCTGCGGATTGCGGATATGGAAAAAGCGCCGGAAGTCGCCGCGCAATTGCAGGATCAGCTGCGCGGGCAAGTCATTGCCAGCGACTGGTCGCAGAACAACCGCGTGTGGTTTGCGGCGGTCAAAACAGAAAAGCGCATGATGTTCCTGATCCTGATGCTGATCATCGCGGTTGCCGCGTTCAATCTGCTGTCATCGCTGGTGATGGCGGTCAAGGACAAGCGTTCGGAAATTGCCATTTTGCGCACGTATGGCGCGACCCCGCGTGAAATCGCCCGCATCTTCCTGGTTCAGGGGGCCTTGATCGGCACCGCAGGCACCTTGCTGGGCGTAGGCCTGGGCGCCTTGCTGGCCTATAACCTGGAAGCCATTGTGCCGGCCATCGAGAATTTGCTGGGAGTGCATTTCATACCGCAACAGGTCTATTTCATCAGCAGTCTGCCCTCGCAGCCCCGGATAGGGGATATCGCCCTGATCGGCGCGTGCTCGCTGGTTTTGTCCTTGCTGGCGACCTTGTATCCCAGCTGGCGCGCGTCGCGCCTGCAACCGGCGGAGGTGTTGCGCAATGAGCATTGAAATTCAGGAAAGCGCCATGGCGCAAACCGGAGCGGCTTCGCGTGAAGGCGTGGCGCCGGTGCTCTCGGCGCGTCAGCTGGGCAAGGTTTATACCGATGGCCGCCTGACCGTGCCGGTATTGGAAAACGTCAATTTCGATGTCTATCCTGGCGAGATGGTCGCCATCATCGGCGCATCCGGTTCCGGGAAAAGCACCTTGCTGCATTTGCTGGGCATGCTGGATGCGCCCTCGTCGGGAGAGGTGCGGGTCAGCGGCGTCGCAACCACCGGCATGAGCGAGACGGAGCGCAGCGCCTTGCGCAACCGGAAATTGGGCTTTGTGTATCAGTTCCACCATCTGCTGTCCGGTTTCACCGCGCTGGACAATGTCGCCATGCCTTTGATCGTCAGGCGGGAATCGCGCAAACTGGCGCGGGAAAAGGCAGCGGCCGCGCTGGCTCAGGTTGGCCTGGCAGCCCGCGCGGAGCATTCGCCAGGGCAGTTATCCGGGGGGGAGCGGCAGCGCGTTGCCCTGGCCCGGGCGCTGGTTGGCGCGCCGGCTTGCGTGTTGGCCGATGAGCCTACCGGCAATCTGGACCGGCAGACAGCCGATGAGGTCTTTGATGTGCTGGTGCGCGCCTACCGGGAATCCGGAACGGCATTTGTCATCGTCACGCACGATGCGGAACTTGCCGCTCGCGCCGATAGGCGTCTGGTGATGAAGGGCGGCCACCTGGAGGCGCTGTAAAGCGCGTTCACGCGCTTGGGCGAGGAGGGGCGGGCATGCTGATCGACACCCATTGCCATCTGGATGCGCCCGAATTGCGTCCGGACCGCCGCGCCGTCATCCAGGCTGCGGGTGCGGCTGGGGTGGCAGCCATTGTGATACCGGCTGTCGCCCGTTTCAATTTCAATGCAGTACGGCGGCTGGCGCATGCCGTTCCCGGCGGCGCGTATGCGCTCGGGATTCACCCCCTTTATGTCGGCCAGTCCGAGGATGACGACCTGCGCTACTTGCGCGAGGAATTGCAGCGCCGTTTGGAGGATCCCCGGCTGGTCGCCATAGGCGAGATCGGCCTGGATTTTTTCGTGCCGGGGCTGGCCGAAGGCCGGGCACGTGAAAGACAGGAATATTTTTACCAGGCGCAGCTGGACATGGCCCAGGAATTGGGGCTGCCCGTTTTATTGCATGTGCGCCGTTCTCAGGATGTGCTGCTCAAGTATTTGCGCCGTCGTCCGATGATTGGCGGGATTGCGCATGCCTTCAATGGCAGCGCCCAGCAGGCGGATATGTTTATCCAGCAAGGCTTTGCTTTGGGGGTAGGCGGGGCCATGACCTATGCGCGGGCCTTGCAGATCCGCCGCCTGGCAGCCGCTGTGCCGCTGGCGCATCTGGTGCTGGAAACTGATGCGCCAGATATTCCGCCGGCCTGGCTGGTGCCGCCGGATCGCCGGAACACGCCCGCGCAGGTCGCGGCTATTGCCAGGGAATTGGCGCAGTTGCGCGCCGTGACGCCCGAAATAGTCAGGGAAGAAACTGGCGCCACGGCACGGCGGGTGTTACCGCGGCTGGGGCGCTTGCTGGCCTGACGCGCGGCACGAGGCATGCGGCATGCGGGCGCCAGACAAGGCTCCGGCGCGTGCGCCACAGCAGTGATGGATTAAGCACGCTCAGGCTCGCCTGCCGCCCGGTTGCGCGGGATACTGCCCCTGCTTGGCAAAGAGGGGATGGGCGTGCGCGTATGGATGCTGGCATTCGTGATGGGTTGCTGCGTGCTGCAGCGCCTGCCGCAGTTACCCGATGCCGTTTGGCGGCATATGGCGCTTGCTGCTGCCGTACTGTGCCCGGCCGTGCCGTGGTTGCTGACGCGGTGGAGGGCCTGGCGCGGTTATCGCTTGCTGGCGGCGGGCTGCATGCTGGCATCAGGCGGTTTGCTGGGGCTGACCTGGGCGGCCTGGCAAGCGCAATGGCGCCTGGAAGACCGCCTGGCTGCCGGGAATGTTGATGAAGTCAGCCGGGTGGTCATGCGGGTGGCAGGCTTGCCGCAGCGCACTGAACGCGGCTGGCGTTTTGAGGCAGATATCCTGGAGGCGCGGCCTGCCGGCGTGCCTGGGCATATACAGGTGTCATGGCAGGCGCCGGGGCTGGCGTACGGCGCAGCGGCCCTGTCCGAGGCTGCCTTGGCGGCGCGTTTGCCGGAACCGGTGCCGGGTCAGGTCTGGCGTGCGGCCATGGTGTTGCGGCCGCCTGCGGGAACGCGCAATCCCTTTTTATTCGATTACGAAGGTTTGATGTTCGCCCGCGGAGTCAGGGCGCTGGGCAGCGTGCGCGGGACACCCGTTCGGCTTGATGATTACCCTGTCGAGACGCCACTGGCCGTGGACATCGAGCGCTTGCGGCAGTATCTGCGCGGGCAGATGCAGCGGGATCTTGCGCAGGCGCGCTATGGCCCGGTCATGGTGGCGCTGGCGCTGGGGGACCAGGCCGGGGTGGATGCGCAGGACTGGCGCATCTTCAATGGCTCGGGTATTACCCATCTGGTATCCATCAGCGGGTCGCATGTCACTTTGCTGGCGGGCATGGCGGCCTGGCTGGCGATGCGGCTGTGGCGGCGGGGGCGCTGGCGTGGCCGGGGGCTGGCCGAACGCTGGCCGGCGCAGCAGGTTGGCGCGCTGGTGGCCTTGGCTTTGGCGGGCGCTTATTGCCTGCTGGCGGGTTGGGGCGTGCCGGCAAGGCGGACATTTTTCATGCTGGCTGTGACCCTGGGCGCCTTGCTGCTGCGCTTGCCCTTGTCCGGTGCCCATGTGCTGGGCTTGGCGGCCTTGGCTGTGGTGGTGCTGGATCCCTGGGCCGTGCTCGCGGCGGGGTTCTGGCTTTCCTTTGCTGCTGTCATGGTACTGATGGCCTGCGTGGCGGCCCCGCGTGACAGACGAGACAGGCATGACAAAGGCCGGGGAGTAGTGCAGCAGCGTTGGCAACAGCATTGGCAGCAACTTTGGCAGCGGTATTGGCCTGCGGCGCGCGGCGCGGCGGCATTGCAATGGGCGGTGACGCTGGCCTTGATGCCCGCATTGGCGCTGTTGTTCCAGCAACTGCCGCTGCTTTCGCCGCTGGCCAACGCGCTGGCAATCCCGGTGGTCGGCGTGGTGGTGACGCCTTTGGTGGTGCTCTCTGCCGTGTGTTATCTGGTGCCGGGTCTGGCGGGGGCGGCATCCTACGGTGTGCTGGCAGCGCATGCCGTGTTTGAGGCGATGATGTGGCCGATACAGGCGATGGGGCGGCAGTCCTGGGCTTTGCTGAATGTGGCAGCGCCTGCAAGCGGATGGCTGCTGCTGGCTTTTTTCGGGGTGTGGTGGGCCTTGCGCCCGCCCGGTTGGCCGTTGCGCTTTGCCGGCTGGCTGCTGATGTTGCCTGCCTTGGGCGGTGCGCATGCGCGGCTGGCGCAGGGCGAATGGCGCATCAGCGCCATTGACGTCGGGCAGGGAAGTGCCATTCTGGTGGAAACAGCCAGTGGCGCAACTCTCTTCGATACGGGGGTGCGCTATGGCCCGCAAGCTGATGCGGGCGAACGGATTGTCTGGCCCTATATACGCGCGCAGGGCTGGCGCCAGCTGGAAGAACTGGTGGTATCGCATGCCGATATCGACCACGCTGGCGGCGTGCTGAGTGTGCTGGGCGCATTGCCTGTCAGGCGCAGTTATGCATCGTTTGATTTGCAGGCCTTTTTGCGCCGTGAGGCGCGCCTGGGGCGCGGCACGCTGGATCCGGCCAGGCAGCCCGGCGCTTTTTCCTTGTGTGCCGAGGGGCAGGGCTGGCAGCGCGATGGGGTGTCTTTCCGGTTTGCGCACCCCCCGCCGCCAGCGGGCATGGCCTGGTGGCGTGGCGGGAATGCCGATAGCTGCGTTCTGAAAATAACGGGGGCGTATCACACGGCGTTGCTGACCGGCGATATCGGCGCGGCCCAGGAAAGGCAATTGCTGGAAAAAGGCGAGGCGGCGGCGGATTGGGTGGCAGCCGCGCACCATGGTTCTGCGACATCGTCGGATGCGGCTTTTGTGCGGGCCAGCGGCGCGCGTCATGTGGTGGCGCAAATGGGCGCCTGGAACCGCTACCGCCACCCGCATCCGGCTGTCGCGCAGCGCTGGCGGGAGGCTGGTGCCATGTTCTGGCGCTCGGATCAGCATGGCGCCGTGGTGGCGCATTCCCGGGCGGATGGCCTGTCGGTTCAGGCGGAACGGCAGGCAGCCCGCCGTTATTGGCAGGAGCCAGCGGCTGCGGCGTTTGACGGGCATGCGCCTGCGCGTGCGGTGCCGGCGGATCCGGCCAGATAGGCCTGGGAATGGCAAAGGGGGTGTGGCCGGCAGGCTTTTGCGCTATTGTTTGAAGCTAGCGTTAGCTGTTTTTTCGCCTGCGTTCATGTTGTTTGCCGGCCTTGCCAACAGGAGTCAGCCATGTCCCATCCGCGTTTGGAAAGTGTTGTCTGTGCCAGCCCGGCGGGCATGCACCGGATGGCCTATTGGGAATGGGGTGATCCCGCCAACACCGATGTGGTGTTGTGTGTGCATGGCCTGACCCGCAATGGTCGTGATTTTGATGCGCTGGCCCGGGCGCTGGCCAACGATTTTCGTGTGGTCTGCCCGGATATCGCTGGCCGGGGCGAGTCGGATTGGCTGGCCAATCCCGTGTTCTATTCCGTGCCCCAGTATGTGGCGGACATCACGACTTTGTTTGCGCGTATCCGCGCCCGGCGCCTGGCCTGGGTCGGGACATCCATGGGCGGGCTGATCGGCATGGCCTTTGCGGGGGCGCTGGCGGCCGCCAGGCGCACACCAGGCAAGGGCCCGGGCGCCGCGGCCAAAGCAGCGGCTTTGCCCGTGTTGTCGGGGATGGTGCTCAATGATGTCGGGCCGCATATCGGCACGGCTGGCCTCATGCGTATTGGCTCCTATGTGGCGCGGCGCCACACCTTCAGCAGTTTTGAGGAAGCCGTGGCGGAAATGAAGGCGATTGCGGCGCCGTATGGCGAACATAGCGAGGCGCAGTGGCGGGAACTGGCGCGCCATATTTATATTCAGCAGGACGGCGCCTGGGTGCCGAATTATGATCCGGCCATTGCCGTCGGGCTGGCGCCTCATGACGGGATGAGCCAGGCGGCCGCCGAGCAAATGCTGTGGCAATGCTATGAAACGATGGATGGCCCGGTACAAATTTTGCGTGGCGCTGATTCCGATATTCTGGTGCCAGCCACGCTGGAAGCCATGTTGGCGGCGCGCAGTGACGCCCGGGCCGTGGAGTTTCAGGGGGTGGGGCATGCGCCTTCGCTATTGCATGATACGCAGATTGCCAGTGTCGCCGCGTTCTTGCGGCATGCCGTTCTAAAATGGCCGCTATGAATAAAGACCGACCCCCAGGCATCTCGCCCGCCAGTTTCCCGTTGCGTGACGGCGGCAAGGCATGTTTCGATCTGCACTGCCATTCCCTGGCTTCGGACGGCGCGCTGGCGCCTGCCGCGGTCGCCCGCCGCGCTGCCGCCAATGGTGTGCAGGTCTGGTCCTTGACGGATCACGACGAGTTGTGCGGGCTGGAAGAAGCGGAAAGCGCAGCGCTGGAACTGGGCATGTGCTTTATCAATGGCGTGGAAATTTCCGTGACCTGGGCCGGGCATACCGTGCATATTGTTGGCCTGGGCTTTGACCGCAGCCATCCTGTCATGGTGCAGGGGCTGGAGGAGATTCGGCGCGATCGCAGCGAGCGGGCAGAGCGCATTGGCCGGCGTTTCGCCGAGTTGGGCATAGAAGGCACCTATGCAGGCGCCTTGGCGCTGGCCGGGAATGAAAACCTGCTGAGCCGCACCCATTTTGCCCGGTATCTTTGGCAGGCAGGCCATGTGGCAACGGTACAGGAAGCCTTTGACCTGTATTTGCGGGATGAGGGGCCAGCGCAGGTGCCCATGAAGTGGGCCACGCTGGAGGACGCCGTATCCTGGATTCTGGCAGCCGGGGGCGTGGCGGTCATCGCCCATCCGGGGCGCTACCGCTATACCCCGGTGCAGTTTGACGGATTGTTTTCAACATTCCGCGATCTCGGCGGCACAGCCATCGAAGTGGTGACGGGCAGCCACCGCCCGGAACAGTACGCCCAATATGAGTCTGTGGCGCGTTATTACGGTTTTCGCGCTTCCTGCGGTTCTGACTTTCACAGTAAGGCGGAAAGCCGCGCGGATCTGGGCAGCCTGCCCCCGTTACCGGCCAGCCTGACGCCCGTGTGGCAGGGTTGGTTCTAGGCCCGTGGCAGGGGCGGTGCTGAGGGCCGCCTGGCGCGGCAGTATGGCTTCGGTGTTGTCCCGGTGTTGTCCCGGTATAGCCCAGGTACCTGGTACCTGGCATTGCTCCGGCAATGTGCTGGCCGCAGGGAGTCTGCATGAATAACAGAAGGGTGGGAAATGAATAAGGCTTTCGTCAAGGAAACGGATCGCGACGATGACGATGAACTGCCGGAAGCGCAGGCGCTGCCGTCCGGTTCGCGTAATTACATGACGCCGCAGGGCTTTCAGGCCATGCGGGATGAGTTGGCGCACTTGATGACGGTGGAACGCCCGGAAATCGTCTCCATCGTATCCTGGGCGGCATCCAACGGCGACCGTTCCGAAAACGGGGATTATTTATATGGCAAGAAACGCTTGCGCGAGATAGACCGGCGCATGCGTTTTCTGACCAAGCGGCTGGAAATTGCCGAGGTTGTTGACCCTGCGCTGCAGCCTAACCGGGATCAGGTCTTTTTCGGCGCGACCGTGACATACGAGAATCAGGAAGGCGAAAGCCAAACCGTCACGATTGTGGGTGTTGACGAAGCCGAACCGCTGGCCGGGCGCATCAGCTGGATTTCGCCTGTGGCCCGCGCGCTGATCAAGGCACGTGAAGGGGACACCATTGTGCTGCGCACGCCTGGCGGTATCCAGGAACTGGATATCGTTGAGGTTTCCTACCCTGAATAAGCCCGCGCCGCATCGGGCATGAGCCTGTGCGTGGCGTTTCTGTCCCGGTTCCTGCTGCCATATGCTTACCGGGCGGGACACTGGGTTAAAATCGAAAACTTGATTCATCTGGCCTGCCGGGGCTGACGGGTGTTTTGCCTGTCACCGGCGAGCTGGCTATCCTGGGCCTGCCTGGTCCGGCCATTCCCTCCTCTTTTGCCCGAGCGCGTATTTCCCCGTGTCCTCATCGCTTCTTATCATTCCCGGTTCCTCCGCCCTGTCCGCATTCCGTCGCGAGCGTCTGCTCGCCCAACTGCACCAGGCGGGATTGCCCGTGGCCGATGTCGCCGCGTATTACGAACACTTTGCCTGGGCGGAAACGCCGCTTGGTGATGCCGACCGCGAACGTCTGGCACTGGCGCTGAACGGCGGCAAGCCGGTTGGCGGTACGGAAACCGGCAAAGATGTGCTGGTCTTACGCACGATCCCGCGCCTGGGCACGATTTCCCCGTGGGCCAGCAAGGCGACGGATATCCTGCAGAATTGCGGTGTGGAAAGCGTGCGGCGCGTTGAGCGCGGCGTGCGGTATCTGTTGACGCTGCAGCGCGGTCTGCTGGGAACACGCAAGCTGGATGGGCTGCAACTGGCGCAAGTCGCCGCCTGCCTGCACGACCGCATGACAGAAACCGTGGTCGATGCCGATTTTGACGGCAGCGCGCTGTTTGCCGAATTGCAAGGCAAGCCCCTGGCGACCGTGCCGGTGCTGGAGCAGGGCCGGGCGGCGCTGGAAGGCGCCAATACGGATCTGGGCTTGGCGCTGTCGGATGATGAAATCGACTATCTGCTGCAGTCTTTCGGCGATCTTGGGCGTGACCCCACCGACGTCGAACTGATGATGTTCGCGCAGGCCAATAGCGAACACTGCCGCCACAAGATTTTCAATGCCAGCTGGGTGATCGACGGCCAGGCGCGCGAGCAGACCCTGTTTGGCATGATCCGCGCCACGCACGCCGCACAGCCGCTGGGCACTATCGTGGCATATTCGGACAACGCGGCCATCATGGCAGGCGGCACGGCGCAGCGCTTCTATCCGGGGGCGCAGGCCGATCTGGGCGAGCACACCTATGGCCGCCGCGAAGCCACCGTGCATACCTTGATGAAGGTGGAAACCCACAACCACCCGACCGCCATTGCTCCTTTCCCGGGGGCGTCCACCGGCAACGGCGGCGA
>NZ_JBQEKA010000106.1:0-10406 GCF_052103615.1 Kerstersia sp.
GATCTGGCCGCCGTTCATCAAGGCCCGGGCAATGCTGACGCGTTGCTGCTGCCCGCCCGAGAGTTCGCTGGGCAGATGCAGGGCGCGGTCGGCCAGTCCCAGCCGTTCCAGCAGGGCGAGCGCGCGCTGGTCGCGCGCAGGGCCAGGAACACCGGCATACACGGCGGGCGTTTCGACGTTATCCCTGGCGTTCAGGTCAGGCAGCAAATGGTAGCGCTGGAAAATGAAGCCAAAGCGCTCGCGCCGCAAGGCGGCCAGGCCATCGGCATCCAGGCTGTCAGCGGCGCTGCCGGCAATGCGGTACTCCCCGGCGGTGGCGCGATCCAGGCACCCCAGCAGGTTCATCAGGGTGGACTTGCCCGAGCCGGAAGCGCCGACAATGGCCACCATTTCACCGGCGTGAATGTCGAGGTCTATGTCCTGCAGGACGGCAACGCGCTGTTCACCGCTGCCGAATTCGCGGCGGATGCCGCGCATGGACAGCAAGGGCTGGGAAAGCTCGTTCATTAAAGCCTCATACCGGGGCCGCGCCGCATGCCGCCGCTGCTGGAAACCTGGCTGGCATCGCCGAGAATGACGGCGTCACCGGCTTCCAGTCCAGAGAGCACCTGCGCCTGAACCTGATTGTCCAGGCCTATCGTGATGCGGTGTTCCTGCGGGCGTCCCTGCGCGTCCAGCACGCGCACGAGATAGCTGCCATCGGGCTGGGCCATGCCCAGCGCCGCTGAGGGGATCACGAGCGCATCGTCGGCCTGGGCCAGCACGATATAGACCTGGGCCGTCATGTCGATGCGCAGCAGGCCGTCGGGGTTCTTGATGTCGAACAGGCCGTTGTAGTACACCGCCGAACTGGATGAGCTGCTGCCCGACGAACTGCTGCCCGAGCTGCTGCTGGCGCTGCTGCTTTCGGGGGCGGGTTCTATGGCCCGCAGCACGGCGCGGCGGCGCTGATCGGGCTGGCCCAGAATGGTGAAGTACACCGGGTCGCCGGGTGCGACGCGCACCACATCCGCTTCGGAAATCTGCGCCTTGACGGTCAGGGTGTCGAGTTGCGCGATGGTCAGGATGGTAGGGGTTTGCTGATTGGCGTTCAGGGTCTGGCCTTCCTCGGCGGACAGGCCCACGACCACGCCATCTATCGGAGCGGAAATGCGCGTATAGCCCAGGTTCAGCGTGGCGGTGTCCACGGAAATAGAGGCTTGTTCGACTTGCGCTTTCAAGGATTCCACCCCTGCGCGGGCAGCGGCCAGGGCCGCGACGGCGGCCTCATAGGCTTCACGCGAACTGGCATCGGCGGCCAGCATGGTTTTCTGGCGGGTGTGGGCGAGTTCGGCCTGTTTCAGTTGCGCCTGGCGTGAAGCCAGTTCCGCACGGGCGCTAGCCAGCCCCGCCTGGGCATTGCGCAGGACGTTCTCCTGGGGCAGGGAGTCGATTTCCGCCAGCAACTGGCCTTTTTCGACTCTATCCCCCAGGGCGGCCTGCAGGCGCACCAGCTGCCCGGAAACCTGCGCGCCGACCTCTACCTGTTTAAAGGCCTGCAGGGTGCCTGTGGCCAGGACGGTGTCTTCAATGGCGGCTTTGCGGACGGGCACGGTAACAAAACTGCTGGCCGCGCGTGATGGGGCGGTCCAGGCAAAGCTGATGGCGGCGATGGCGGCGGCTGTAATGAGCGCGCCGCCCGCCAGCAGCCAGCGGCGAGAGAAACGGGCCATGGCTGCGTCAGATTAGCGTTGCTGAACGGAGCCGCGTGCGCCCGGCTGATGCATGCCGCGGCGGTTTTCCTGGCGGCGTTCTGCCAGTTGCGCGCGTTGTTCCGGGGTCAGAACATGGTACAGCGCATTATCACGCTGCACACGCAGCCGCGCTTCTTCCGCCACCGCATTGCCCAGCGCATCGGAGGCGCGTTTGAGGGCATCGGTATCGAGTTTTTTCGCGCGCCCCAGATCCCGTAGTTCACGAGATGCCTGGCGCAAGGCCTTGCGGCTTTCGTGCAGCGCGGGTTCGGCCTGATGGCGGATATTGAACAGCTGGTCGCGCTGGGCCTCGCTCAAATCCAGGCGCTCGAAGTGGTGGCCCCAGCCTGGGCCGGCGCTCGTGCCATTCATATCGCCATGGCGCATCATCATGTCAGGATGCGGGCCATAGCTGCGTTCTTGCAGCGGCGCGGCGCTAGGGGAATTGCTGGTGTCTGCGGGCTGCGCCAGCACCGGGGCGCTCAGGGCTGCCAGCAGGGCGCCTGCGACCAGGCTGCGGGATAGAAAAGGGGTAGAAAATCCACTCATGATTGCGCTCCTTTGCAGATGGCAGTCGGCGGAAAGTTCCGACTTGCAAGCAGATTAAAGGGGCAATAGGGGCGAAATATGGGGGTATTGGTCAGAAATTGTGGAGATTCGAGCGCTAAGTTTGGTCAGTCCAGTTCCAGCCGGTAACCCACGCCGTAAATGGATCGGATGATGTCATCTTCCGGGCGGATGGCCTGCAATTTTCGCCGCAGGTTTTTGATATGGCTATCGACAGTGCGGTCGGCGACCACGCGGTGATCGTTATAGAGCTGGCTGAGCAGCTGATCCCGCGAAAAAATAATGCCGGGCGCCGAGGCAAGGGTGCGCAGCATGCGGAATTCCACAGGAGTCAAAGAGAGGACCTGGCCATCCAGTGTGGCCAGGTAGCGGTCGCTGTCGATATGCAGGGCGGCGCCTGGCGGGTGCTGGCTGTCCGCCGGGGAACTGGCGGCATCGGGCGTGGCGGCTTGCGCATAGGCCTGAGTGCGGCGCAAGAGCGCCTTGACCCGCGCGACGACTTCCCGGGGGCTGAACGGCTTGCAGATATAGTCATCCGCGCCTAATTCCAGGCCCAGCAAGCGGTCTATCTCTTCCACTCTGGCGGTCAGCATAATGATGGGGACATGGCCAAGCTGGCGCAGTTCGCGGCAAATATCCAGGCCGTCGCGGCCAGGCAGCATCAGGTCCAGCAGAACCAGATCGGGCTGGTGCTGCTGGTAGGCGGGCAGGGCCTGATCGCCGTGATCCACCCAGCAGGCCTGGAAACCGGCAGCAGTGAGATAGTCCTGCAACAGCAGGGCCAGTTTGGGTTCGTCCTCGACGATCAGAATGGTGCTCATGGCTGTGTCGCCTTCTGTGCAGGGATGGGAAAGGTAGCAGTGATGCGCACGCCGCCCAGTGCCGAGGCGGCGGCGCTCAGGCGTCCGTGGTGGGCCTGCACAATCCGTTCGCACAGGGCCAGCCCCAGGCCCGCGCCGCCATGGATACGGTTGCGTGAGGATTCGACGCGATACAGGCGGTCGAACAGGCGGGGCAAGGCTTCTGCCGGAACGCCAGGCGCGGAGTCTTCAATCGTCAGGTGTATCTCCTGCTCTGCCCTGGACAGCTGGATGCGGACCTGGCCGCCGGCATCGGTATAACGCACTGCATTTTCCAGCAAGTTATTCAGGAGTTGCGTTAGCCGCTGGGCATCGCCCTCGATGGCTGGCAGCCCCGGTGTGGCATGCAGTTCGGCTGTCAGCCCGGCGGAGGCCAGGCGTTCGCCGAAGAAGGACAGCGCGATATCCGCCAGTCCGGCCAGATCCACCGGGTGCATGCGGTAGCTCAAGGCGCCGAGATCCGCCAGGGAAAACTCATGCAGATCGTCGATCAGCTTGTTCAGCATGGTGACTTCCGCGTGCATGGAGGCAATAGTGGCGGGCGTCAACTGACGGACGCCATCTTGCAGGGCTTCCAGTTCACCGCGCAAAACGGCCAGCGGCGTGCGGATTTCATGCGACAGATCGGCCATCATTTGCCGGCGCAGCTGTTCATTTTTTTCCAGCGCCTGGGCTAGACGGTTGAAGTCCAGGGCGAGCTGGCCCAGCTCGTCGCGCGAGGTCTGCTCGATGCGGATCGCATAATCCCCTGCCGCCAGCCTGTGGGTGGCGCGGGCAATGCGCTGGACTGGCGCCAGAAAGCTGCGGGCGAGCAGCATGCTGACCAGCGCGGCCAATAATAGCGACAGCCCGAGAATGGTCCAGGTTGCGCGGGTTTGCTCGCGCTGGAAACGGTTGTCCGGCGCATCCGGGGTGCGGTCCGGCGGTTCTACCGCCAGCCAGCCTATGGTGTTGCCGTCCAGCCGGATCGGATAGAGCGGCGTGCCGCTGGAGGGGGCGCGTTCGCCGGCGACGAGTTCGCGGTTTTCGTCCAGCAAAGTCACGGCCAGCGGGGGCATGGGGGGCGGCGGCATGGCGCCGCCCGCACGGTGCGGCATCGGGTGGCGCGACGGCCCGCGTTGCAGGCGCAGCCATAAGGAATTATTGCTGCGCAGGAAATCCCAATCGCCATGATAGCCATAGGCGGTGGTCAGGGCTTGGGTCAGTTCTTCGCGCTTGCGCTCTTCGCGCTGCTGGATATAGCTGCGGAAACCGGCATCGAAGCTGTAACGGATTGCCGCGCCCATGGCCAGCGTCACGACGATGCAGGTGGCGAAGAGCGTCAGGAAAAGTTTGAAGGTAATGCCGGATTGCAGTTTCATTGCTATGCCGCCAAAGCAGGCGCCGCCAGGGCAGATGGCCTATTGTCACGCATCTGCGCGGTGCTGGGCGCGCCGCGGGCGCTGCCGGGCCGGATTCCACGGTTTCTTCATTTTTCAGCTGGGGGCGGATCACAAGCATGAGACGGGCAGGGGGCGGGTATCGCAGGCCAAAATCAGGGGCAAGCAATGATGCTGCGATTGAGAGAAAAAAGATGGAGACAAAACAAAAAATATCGTGCTAGAATCACGGTTTCACGGAGACGTGGCCGAGTGGTTGAAGGTACTCCCCTGCTAAGGGAGCATATGGCTTATACCCGTATCGAGGGTTCGAATCCCTCCGTCTCCGCCAGTTAGAACTAAGCCCTTGAGACATCAAGGGCTTTTTTCTGCCCGCTCGGTTTGTGTCCGGGCAGGGCGCGGCAGCCGGGGCTGATATAGGCCTGATATATAGGCCTGATGCATGGCCATAAAAAATGATTTAAAAATAGCTTGCAGATTAAAAACACCACATGCTATATTTCTGCTTCTGCATTTTTGATGCGGCCCTGGCAAACAGGGCAGGCAGCGAAAAACAGAATGCGCCCGTAGCTCAGTTGGATAGAGTACTTGGCTACGAACCAAGGGGTCGTGGGTTCGAATCCTGCCGGGCGCGCCAATTCAAAAGGGCTTACAGTGAACACTGTAAGCCCTTTTTTCGTGGGCGGCTAAGCCGGGTCATGGCCTGATGGCGGCCCCATACCGGAAATCGTCCGCGAATGCACCCTCTTTGCATTTTTCTGTCGCCTGGTTGCGATACTCCGGCCCGCATTCTCCCTATTTGCTGAAAAGCATGGTCAAATTCCTGTCATTTTTGGATGGCAGTTCAATCGACCACATCATCATGAATCGTTCACGATGAGGACTGCTGTTAGCTGTCTGCCGGGCAAGCCTGCCTGCCGGGCGGCTTTGGGTGGCGAGTTGGAAATAGAATAACTTCTCATGAGTGCATCTTCACTGCATGCCAAGCCTGTCGATGACACAGCGGGCTCCTGGCGAATCAGCGTATTTTTCGCTGTGCTTCTGGTCAGTATCACTGGCTATTTCATCTATTGGGCACTGGGTTTTACCAACTTCAATGAGCCCGTTCTCTTGATCCTGGCGATTCTGTTCGGGATCTTCATGGCGTTCAATATTGGCGGCAACGACGTCGCCAATTCCTTCGGCACCAGCGTCGGGGCGCGTACCCTGACGGTCAAGCAGGCCTTGCTGATTGCCGCGGTCTTTGAGGTCAGCGGCGCCGTGCTGGCCGGCGGGGAGGTCACGGCAACCATCCGTGGCGGCATTGTCGATATGTCGGCCATGCATCTGGAACCGCGGCAGCTGGTCTTCATCATGATGTCCGCCTTGTGCGCGGCGGCCATCTGGCTCTTGTATGCCTCTAAAAAAGGCTATCCGGTTTCCACTACCCACTCCATCGTGGGCGCGATTGTCGGCAGCTCGATTACGCTGGGGATCATGGCCAGCGGCGGCAGCGCCGCGCTGGACCTGGTGCAGTGGGACAAAATTGGCACGATTGTGGTGTCGTGGATTGTGTCGCCGCTCTTGGGCGGCCTGGTGGCATACCTGCTGTACAAGCAGGTTCGGCACCATGTTCTGAACTACAACGACACGGCTGATGCGCAGTTGCGGGAAAACCGCCGGGCCCGCCGCGATTACAAGAAACAGCACAAAGAGGCGTTCGAGCGTCTCACGGATATTCAGAAAGCGTCCTATAGCCGCCTGCTGGAGCAGGATGCGCAATTGATGGAGGACGAGGAGTACGAACCCGGGCAATTGCAATCGGATTACTATCGCGGCCTGCATCAGTTCGAGCAGCGCAAGGAAGAAATCCGGGCCTACCGTGCCCTGGAAAACGGCGTGCCGCTGATTGCTGCGCTGGGCGCCATTGTCATCGCTTCCATGCTGCTCTTCAAAGGGCTGAAGAACGCCAATCTGGGCTTGTCGGCCTTGCACATGTATGTGCTGATCGGCATGATAGGCGCGTTTGTCTGGATGGCGACGTTCATTTTCGCCAAGACTCTCAAGCGCAAATCCTTGAGCAAATCCACTTTCATGATGTTCAGCTGGATGCAGCTGTTTACGGCAGCCGCGTTTGCCTTCAGTCATGGCTCCAACGATATTTCCAACGCCATCGGCCCGTTTGCCGCCATTCTGGATGTGCTGCGCACCGGTGTGATTGGTGATTCGGCAGCCATTCCGGCTGAGGCCATGATTACGTTTGGCGTGGCGCTGGTCGTGGGCTTGTGGTTCATCGGCAAGGAAGTGATTGCCACGGTGGGCACTAATCTCACCAAAATGCATCCGGCATCGGGCTTTTCGGCAGAGTTGGCAGCCGCAGCCGTGGTCATGATGGCCTCGCTGATGGGCTTGCCTGTCTCCAGCACGCATATTTTGATTGGCGCCGTATTGGGCATAGGCCTGGCCAACCGCCAGACCAATTGGGGGCTGATGAAGCCGATTGCCATGGCCTGGATCATTACCCTGCCTGCGGCGGCGATTATCAGCTCTATTGTTTTCCTGATCCTGAATAGCGTGTTCTGAGAGCGCGGGCGGCGAAGGCCCGCGCGTAACGGTCTGACGGTCATAGCGGCCGCCGGTATGCTTGGCGTACCGGCGGCTGTTTGTTTGGCGGGGACGGCTTGCGGTGGCTGGCGGGGCAGGGGCTCTTGGTTCTGCGGCAATCTTCTTTTATGTTGCGGCGTTTTTCTCTTGCGCCATCAACAAAAAACATGCTATATTTCTTTTTCTGCACTTGTTGCTCCTGCCGCTTCCTTGAAGCAAGGCAAGAGAGATAACAAAACAAGCCAGAATGCGCCCGTAGCTCAGTTGGATAGAGTACTTGGCTACGAACCAAGGGGTCGTGGGTTCGAATCCTGCCGGGCGCGCCAATTCAGAAGGGGCTTACAGTTTTCACTGTAAGCCCCTTTTTTCTTTTGCCACGCATTGCCCATTCGTTTGCGATGCGTTTTTCCGCCTGTTTCTTGAATCCCGTTTCTTGCATCCTGCTTTGCGGGTCCTGCCGCTGGCGTCCATGGCTGCGGAGGCGGAATTCATCGGGAAGCAACCTTGGGCGCTGCGTTCTTGAGCGCTGCCCTTGAACCGCAGCGCCCAAGGAATTAGCGCCCAAGGAATAGTGTCCAAGGAATAGCGCCCAAGGAACAGCGCCCAAGGAACAGCGCCTGAGCGCACCTTGAGACGCAGCCGCAAACCCGCTGCTGCCAGTTTCAGGCAGGCTGCGGGGCCGTGCTGGATGGCGTGAGCGCCACGCGCTGCAGCCGGATATCCCCCAGCCCGCTGACGAGAATACGGTCCTGTTGCGCCGGGTCGGCCTGCGGCAGTTCCTGCAAACGGTGCAAGCCCCGGGTTTCCCGGCGTTCACTGGCGCTGCGATATATCCAGCGTGCGCCCGCCAGCATGGCGGCGGTTTCGCGGGTGTGGCGGGGGTTTTGGCCGCTGGCCGGAATCAGGCCGCTGTCGGCCTGATCCCAGAGCGTATCGAGCTGGGCCAGAGAGGCTTGAATGCCGCTCAGGGTGCGAAAGACATTTTTCTCGATAGGCAAAATCTCGGCCTGTACCGCCTGGCGAATGGTTGCGCTAGGGGCGGCGCTGGCCGCTTTGTCTGAGCGCAGGCCGATACCGCCCAGGCCGCGCAACGCCAGATTGTCAGGCGGAGCAGGGCGAGCGGCTGCCACGGCGGCCTGAGCCGCCCACTTGGCCGAGACCAGGCACCAGGCAATAGCCGGGCCGGCACCGCTCATGGCGGCGCCGCAAAGATGGGTGCGCTCGGTGACATCACCGGCCGCGTACAGGCCGGGCACCGTAGTGGCGGAGTTGGCATCGGTCGTCAGTCCGCCTGCGGCGCGTATCAGTCCTTCGTAGCGCAATTCCAGCGGAAAGCGTTCCGTGAAAGGGTCCACGCCTATGGCGCGGAAGTGTTCGTAGATGCTGCTGACGGTTTTGGCGAATGCCTTGAGGTGCGGATTGCCGCGGTTCATGCTGGCATAGGCGGCGCCGGTTTCCAGAATGGCGCGGCCGACATCGGCGACGGATTCCCAGCCATTGGCAGGCAGCTCGCGGCCATTGCCGTCGTAAAAGGTGGCGCTGCTGTACCAGAAGCCTTTGGTCGTCGGGCTGCCTTGTGGCGATAGGCCGTAGTGGCCGCTGAATTCCAGGCCGGAAAACGTTGCGCCGGCTTCGGCGGCCATCAGGTGGCCGTCGCCCGTTGTGCCCTCGGTGCCCATGGCGCCTGACAGAAAGGCATTGCCGCCGGTCGCCAGGATAACGGCCCCGGCGCGCACGCTCCAGTTGCTCCCGTCCTTGGTGTTGTAGCCGGCTGCGCCAGCGACAGTGCCATCACGGTCCAGCAGTTCCAGCGCCGGGCTACGGTCGAGAATGCACACGCCTGCCTGCAGCAATTGCTCGCGCAGGAACAGCAAGGCATAGGGACCCTGGAAGGCCAGCAGGCTGGGCGGGCTGCCGTCCAGCGTCGGGAGCCCGTAGGCGGATTGGAAGCCCAGTGCTTTGAGCTGCAGGCCGATGCGGTAGCTTTCTTCGTAAATCCGCTCAATGTAGGCGAGGTCATCCAGGCCGCAGGCGGCCGCATGGCGTGAATGGATCAGTTTGTCGTTGTAGGCGGTTTCGCCGGGGCGGGTATAGCAGGCGCTGCCGCTGGCCTTGGCGACGACACCGGCTTCGCCGACCACGCCTTTTTCCGCAAGGATGACGCTGGCGCCAGCGCTGCGTGCGCTCAGCGCGGCCCAGCAGCCGGCGACGCTGCCGCCGATGACAAGGATATCGGCGCGGTATTCATGGTCGTGTGAGCCGGGCTGGATGAGATTACTGCTGGGATATGAGGCCATGGAAGTCACGCAAAACAGAAATTCAGTCAGAAATAGGAGAGCAGGGCATCAGGCCGGTGTCAGTGCTTTTGCAGCACGCGTTCCAGCACGGTTTCGCGCAAGGCGACGAAGGCCGGGTTGCCCCGGACACGGGGGCGTGCCAGCGGGACTTCCAGATCCAGCGCAAGCTGCCCGCCATCCATGAGGACAACTCGATCCCCCAGGGCCACCGCTTCTTCGACTTCATGCGTGACCAGCAGTACCGTGAAGGCATGGGTCTGCCAGATTTTTTCAATCAGCGCCTGCATTTCCAGCCGAGTCAGAGCATCCAGCGCGCCTAAGGGCTCGTCCAGCAGCAGCAGGCGCGGGCGATGGATCAGGGCACGCGCCAGCGCCACGCGCTGACGTTGTCCGCCGGAGAGCTGAGCCGGCCATTTCGCCGCATGTTCCGCCAGGCCGACTTCTTCCAGCGCAGCCTGCGCGCGCGGGCGCCATTGGCCGCGCAGCCCCAGGCCGATGTTGTCGAGCACCGACAGCCAGGGCAGCAGGCGCGAATCCTGGAACATCATGCGGATGTCCCGGGCGTGGCGGCGCAAGTCGCTGCCGTCGGCGTGCAGCTGGCCGCTTTCACAGGTTTCCAGGCTGGCCAGCGCGCGCAGCAAGGTAGATTTGCCGCAGCCCGAGCGGCCAACGATGGCCAGGAATTGGCCAGCCTGGATATCCAGGTTCAATTGCTGGATGACAGGCTGGGAACCAAAGGATTTTTCCAGTCCCCGCAGGGACAGAGCCAGCCCCAGTCCGGCCTGGCCAGGCGTCGCCGAGCGGACGGCAGCGCCCTTGGCGCTGGTCTGTGCGGGGGCGTGCGGCGGCTGGGCGAAACCAACATCCAGGGACGAACCAACATCCAGGGACGAACCAGAATTCAGTGACGCGCCGGCAGCGGATTGCGGCAGCAAACGCCGCCAGAGGGAAGGAAAGAAGCTTGCGTGATGGCTCATGGCCGTGCCT
>NZ_JBQEKA010000107.1:0-10044 GCF_052103615.1 Kerstersia sp.
CAGGCCTGGGGACGCCATTGGCGCCAGCCGGGGTTGCGGCATTTGTTCATTGCCAGTTTTTGCCTGATGGGCGTGTTCGTGACGCTCTATAACTATGTCGGCTTTCGTCTTCTGGCGCCCCCGTACAGCTTGAGCCAGAGCGAGATCGGGCTGATTTTCCTGGCTTATATCTTTGCCATTTTTGTGTCGCCCATGGCGGGCTGGCTGGCGGATCGCCTGGGGCGGGGCCGCGTGCTGGCGGGCGGGCTGGGCTTTCTGGCGCTGGGCCTGATTTGCACGGGGCTGCCTTGGCTGGCGGCAATCGTCCTGGGCATTATTTTGCTGACTATTGGCTTTTTCGTCGCCCACGCGACGGCCAGCGGCTGGGTGGGGCGCCTGGCGGCGGAAAACAAAGGCCATGCGGCCTCGCTATACCTGCTGGCGTACTACCTGGGGTCCAGTGTCGTTGGCGCTTGCGGCGGCTGGTTCTGGGAACATGGCGGCTGGTGGCCGCTGCTGGCGTCTCTGCTGGCCCTGCTGGGCTGGATGAGCTGGGTCATACGCGGCTTGCTGCGCAGCCCGCCCGCCTGAAGGCGGGCGGCAGGCGGGGCCGCATCAGGCCGCTATCAGCGCACTCAGCGCACTTCGCGGTCAACGGCGAAGTATTCGTCGCTGCGCAGGACTTCAATCAGCTTCGGGACTGGCAAGCCATTGTCTTTGGATTGCAAACGGCTGGAAATGGCCGCCAGCATAATCATGAACTCCTTGCATTGGCGGCGGGCCGATTGCAGTTCTGAACTGGTGAAAATCAGAATCTGGGCAATCAGAATATTGCCGCGCGAGACGGCGCCGCTCAGAAGACCCAAAATCGCGTCGCTGATCAGCTCAGTGCCGGCATAGTCTTTTTCCTGAATGCGGCGCTCGAATTCCGGCCTGTCTTCCTGGGACAGGAAGGTAGCGACCCATTTGCTGTAATCCGGGTCCAGCACGATAGCGGCGACCCGGGCTTGAAACTGCTCCACGAGCTTGCCCGTTTCCGCGTCCGGGTTGGCAGCCTGGTAGTCAGCGATGTCGGCGACCAGCTCTTTCAAGGCCTGCAACAAGGCCAGGCGCCCGCCGGACAAGGTGTTATAGACAGCGCCGATACGGCTGTAATCTTCCTTGAAGCGGGTGATGACTTCCTTGCTTTCGGGCAGAGAGGAGAGCGCGGGAAACAGGACATAGCGCGAGGAGGCCGCGAACTCATAGAACTCGGATATCTGTACGCGTATCTGTTCGAGATCGGCCATCACGGCGTTCAGCGACAGATTGCCGCTGTTGATGCGCTGCGCCAGGGATTTCTGCCATTTTTCTATGCCCGCATCCATATTGAAGTCGATGCGGCGTTCCACGGTGCTGGCGCTGACCACGATCTTGTTGAAATCGCGGGCCAGGTCGCTCAGCACTTGCTGGATACTTTGCACCGCCACGGCGCGTGCCGCGTCGTTAATACCGCGCAAACGTTCCTTGCGGGCATCGGCACGGCTTTTGATCAGCCACGACAGCAAGGCGCCAATGATGGTCAGACCAGTGGCAATATCCGCGCCGATCTGTATCCGGGAAAACCATTCCATATTCGCTCTATCCTAATATTTCAGGGGTGGAGCGATTCTATACGCAAGCAGGCGCGCCGGGCGGCTATTGGCCATGTTCATACGGGATATCCATGCCGCAGAAAGCGCGTGCCGGTATCAGGCACGCAGGTCCAAGGGGTCGAGCAGGCCGGCGGCAATCGCCTGGCCCACGAGATCCGGCAGGCATTGCGCCTGCATGCGCCGCATCACGCGGGAACGGTACAGATTGACGGTTTTGATGCTGATGTTCAGCTGCAGAGCGATTTCACCATTGCTGTAGCCGCGCGCCAGCGGCAGGAACACATCGCGTTCCCGGGGTGTCAGGCTGTCCAGCAGCTGGCGCAGCCTGGCATGCGCTTCGGTATTGCCGTGATTGGCCGGGGCGGCGGGCTGGCGATTCAGGGCGTGCTGGACGCTATCGAGCAGCAATTGTTCGTTATACGGTTTTTCGATGAAATCGAAGGCGCCCGCGCGAAAGGCCCGCACCACAATCGGAACGTCGGCGTGGCCGCTGACAAAAATAACGGGCAAATCCAGGCCGCGTTTGCGGAGTTCTTCCTGTACCGCCAGCCCTCCCATGCCGGGCATGCGGACATCTAGCAGCACACAGGCGCCTTCAGCTGACGGGCCAGATTGCAGAAAGGCCTGGCCGGAGGTAAAAGGCAGGCCTTTCAGACCGACAGACTCCAGCAGCCAGACGGTGGAGTCCAGCATGCCCTGGTCGTCATCCACGACATAGACGATTTGCGTTGCAGCTTCCGGCATGCGTCCTGTTTCCTTGTTTGGCCTTTTTGGGGCCTTATTTTGTATATCCCGCTGGTTCCGGACGCAGCGGCAAGCGGCATTCCATCACCAGTCCAGCAGGGCCATTTTCCACGATATCCATCTCGCCGCCAAAACCTTCAATGATATTGCGGCTCATCGACAACCCCAGGCCCAGGCCGGCGGGTTTGCTGGTATAGAACGGCGTGAAGACTTTTTCCCTGGCGTCGGCGCTTAAACCCGGGCCTTGATCGCGCACCCGCACCCGCAGGCAGTCCGCCGGCTGGGCCCAGGCTTCCAGGGTGATGCGCGAGGGTTCGCCGGGGCGGTGTTCGCGATTGGCATCGACCGCATTGCGCAAGAGGTTCAGCAGCACCTGCTGCAGCAGCACGCGGTCGGCATAGACTGGCGGCAAATCCGCCGGCACGCAGGCTTCGATTTCGACCTGATGCTGGCTGGCCTCCCAGGCGCATAGATGGATGGCCTCCTGAGCGACTTCGGCGATATCCATGGCCTGGGTGCGCCGCTGTTCTTTACGCAGAAAGGCGCGCAGACGCCGGATGACGGCCGAGGCATGCGCCGCGTGTTCATTGATGCGCTGCAAGCCTTGCATGACCCGTTCGGTGATGGCCCGTTCGGTGGCATGCGGCGCTTGCGGCGCGCCGCGCAGGTAGTGCTGGCACGCGCCCGCGTAGTTCATCACGGCAGCCAGGGGCTGGTTGATTTCATGGGCAATGCCGGAAGCCAGTTCACCCAGGGTAATCAGGCGGCTGGTGTGGGCCAGCTCATCTTCCAGACGGCGTTTATTGGCTTCCGCCTGCACCCGTGCCGTGATGTCGCGCAGCACGCTGATGGTTTCGATGACGGCGCCGGTGTAGGTGTCACGGATCGCGCGGCTGGCGGTTTCAAACCAGAGATAATGGCCTTGCGCATGCCGCAGCCGGTACGTCATGGTGTGATAACCGTCATCGACCAGCGCTGCCTGCGCCTGTTCAAAAGCCTGGCCCGCGTCCTGCGGGTGCAGCAAGGATTGCAGCGCGCGTCCGCGCAGCTGCTCCGGCCAATAGCCCAGCAGCGTCCATGAGGCGGGCGAGGCGTCCAGGAAAACGCCGTCCGTATCGTGGCGGGCGATCAGGTCCGTGGTGTTTTCCGTAATAAGGCGGTAAAGCCGGTGGGAACGCGCCGCTTCGCGCGCGGCGCGCAATTCGGCCGTGGCGTCGCGGCCGCGCGCCAGCACCTGCCCGGCCGCCAGATCCGGAATGAAGCTCCAGAGCAACAGGCGTTCTCCCAGCGTGGCTTCCTGCTGTTCGATGGCCCGGCCCTGGGCCAGGCAGGAACGGACTATCTGCGCATAGTTGAGCGGCAGGCAATGCGCGAAATGGGCCAGCGGCTCATGCGCCAGCAGGGACAGCAGCGCCGGGTTGGCCGCAAGCAGTTCCGCCTGGCTGCCCAGCACAAGCGAAGGGCAGGGGTCGGCCGCCAGTAGGGGAATGCCGCCATGCGGGGGCGGTTCAGCAGCGAGGAGTTGCAGGACATCATGCAGCCATGCCAGCCAGTCGCCGCGCTCACCGGCTTGCAGCTCAACCAACAGCAGTCCTGGCGCAGCGGGCGCCAGCGCCAGGGAGAGCGCCAGGCCATGTTCCAGGCTGGCCCGCCGCAAACGGCCGGCCAGCCAGCCGGGCTGCTGGCGCAGCGCGTGCAGCGTCAGGCGCGGCGTCTGCTGCAAAGAGGCATGCAGCGCGCTATCGCTGGCATTCAGAGGGTCGCCCTGTCCGGGGGGCAAATGATGCTCGCCCAGCTGACGATAGGTGTGAGAGTCTTGATGCCAGACCAGATAGTACGCACGGCTGATGCCCGGGCAGGCGGCCAGGGCACGCAGCAGGAAATCCGTTTTCATGTCCAGCGGCGCATCCTGCTGTTGCAGGCGCAGCCAGCTCGCCAGCGTGGCGGCTGGAGGCATGGCCGGGGGAGACACAGCGGCTGCGGCTGGCATGCCGCCAGGCAGGCGAGAACGGGTGATATCTGGTAATTCTTCCATATTCACTGGATTGTTCTATGTTTATATAGATATTGTTCTATATGGTACTGGTACTAATATCATATTCCTTCCAGGGGATATATAACCTTTTCCAGAACTATTCCTGGCGCATGACGCATCGTGCCGATAAGCAGGAAAGCAGGATTCATTCTCTGGAGGAGTTGAGCATGTCGATTTTCGAGGATGGTCTGGCCCCGCACCCGGTCAACCATATTGCACTGAGTCCTTTGAGCTTCATTGAGCGGACGGCCAGTATTTATCCCGCCTATCCCGCCGTGGTCCATGGCGCGATCCGCCGCAACTGGGCCGAGACCTATGACCGTTGCCGGCGGCTGGCTTCGGCGCTGGCGGGCAGGGGGATAGGCAAAGGGGATACCGTGGCTGTCATGCTACCCAATATTCCTGCGATGCTGGAAGCGCACTTCGGGGTGCCCATGATAGGGGCGGTGCTCAATACGCTGAATGTGCGCCTGGATGCCGAAAGCATTGCGTTCATGCTTCAGCACGGCGAAGCCAAGGTATTGATTGCCGACCGTGAATATCATGAAGTCGTGCACGTAGCGCTGGGTATGCTGTCACCGGCCCGGCGTCCGCTGGTGGTGGATGTGGACGACCCCGAGTATGGCGAAGGGCAGCCGGTCAGCGGCCTGGATTACGAGGCCTTGCTGGCGGAAGGCGACCCGGCTTATGACTGGCAGTGGCCTGAGGATGAATGGCAGGCTATTTCGCTTAATTACACCTCGGGCACAACCGGCAACCCCAAAGGCGTGGTGTATCACCACCGCGGCGCTTTTCTCAATGCCATGGGCAACCAGATGACCTGGAACCTGGGCAATCATCCGGTCTATCTGTGGACCCTGCCCATGTTTCACTGTAATGGCTGGTGTTATCCGTGGACGGTGACGGCGCTGGCGGGCACGCATGTCTTTCTGCGCCGGGTGGATCCCCAGAAAATCCTGAACTTGATCCGGGATGAGCAGGTGACGCATTTGTGCGGCGCGCCCATTATCCTGAATGCGCTGGTCAATATGCCGGATTCGGCCAAGGCGGCGATAGATCACCCGGTCAAGGCCATGGTGGCCGGCGCGGCGCCGCCAGCCAAGATCATAGGCGCTGTGGAGGAGATGGGGATCAGCGTGACACATGTTTACGGCTTGACGGAGGTTTACGGGCCGGTGGTGGTGTGCGCCTGGCATGAAGCCTGGGATGCCTTGCCGCTGGAACAGCGCGCCGTCATCAAGGCGCGCCAGGGCGTGCGTTATCCCACCATGGAAGGGGTGATGGTGGCCGACCCGAAAACCATGGCGCCCACGCCGCGTGACGGGCAGACGATGGGGGAAATCTTCATGCGCGGCAACACCGTCATGAAGGGCTACCTGAAGAACCCGACAGCCACGGCTGAAGCGTTTGTGGGCGGCTGGTTCCATACGGGCGACCTGGCGGTCTGGCACCCGGATGGCTATGTGGAAATCCGCGACCGGCTCAAGGACATCATCATCTCGGGCGGTGAGAATATTTCCACCATCGAGGTAGAGGGCGTGCTGTATCGCCATCCGGCAGTGCTGGAAGCTGCGGTGGTGGCCAGGCCCGATGAAAAATGGGGCGAGACGCCTTGCGCGTTCATTACGCTCAAGCCGAATCACGAAGGCGTGAGCGAAAGCGAGCTGATTGCTTTCTGCCGCGAGCATCTGGCGGGCTTCAAAGTGCCGCGCAAAGTGGTATTTGCGGAGTTGCCCAAAACCTCCACCGGCAAAATCCAGAAGTTTGTGCTCAGCGACCGGGCCAGAACCTTGTAAGACAGGCTCCCTTGTGCCTTTTACCGCCTCGCCTGGCGGTAAAAGGCACGAGACGAAGCGGCAAAACGGCAAAACGGGGGCGGCAGGCCAGGCAAGATAAGGGTTCAGCCCCCGGATAGCGCCCAGTGCGCAGCATGTTCGGCATGCAGGCGCGTGGTGTCGAATAGCGGCGTTGCCACATGCGTAGGCTGAACCAGCAAGGAAATCTCCGTGCACCCCAGAATGATGCCCTGCGCGCCGCGTTCGACCAGACGCTCGATGACGGCTAGATAGACGGCGCGGGAAGCCGCGCTGACTTGTCCCAGGCAGAGTTCTTCATAAATGATGCGGTGCACGTCGTCCCGGTCGCGCGCGTCGGGAATCAGGACATCCAGCCCATGCTGTTGCGCCAGGCGTTCGCGGTAAAAATCCTGTTCCATAGTAAAGCGCGTGCCCAGCAGGCCCACGCGCGACAGACCGGCAGCCTGAATGGCGTGTGCGGTCGGGTCGGCAATATGCAGGAGCGGAATGCTGACGGCCGCCGTGATGTGGGCGGCTATCTTGTGCATGGTGTTCGTGCACAGCACCAGCGCATCGGCGCCCGCGGCTTGCAGGCGGCAGGCGGCGTCAGCCAGGCAGAGACCGGCTTCGTCCCACAGGCCGCGGCGCTGCAATGACTCGATTTCCTGGAAATCGACGCTCCAGAGCACGATTCGGGCGGAATGCAGGCCGCCCAGCTGGGCTTTGACTGTCTCATTAATCTGCCGGTAATAGGGAATCGTTGATTCCCAGCTCATGCCGCCGATCAGGCCTAGCGTTTTCATGTTGTTCCTTTTTTTGCTGGGGGCGCATTCCGGCTCAGGGCAGCGCATGCCTGGCAGGCGTCATGCCGGGCAGAAAAATGTCCGTCAGTTGCGTACAGATAGCCTGAAGACCGGGTGCAGACCTCGTGAAGACAGCATGGCCGGCGGCATGGCGGCGCACCGTGCCCGCACGGCAAGCGGGAAGCATAGCGTAATGAGGAAGGGATTGCAGGGCGGGGCGATGAGGCGGCACGCACGTCCGCGTTGATGCCCTGGCGCGCAGTCTTGGGCTGGCAACGCCAGGCGCTTGGCTGGCGTTGCTGTCTTGCCTTATTTGCTTGATTTGCCTTATGGCGCCGTCTTATTGCGCTGTCCTTTATCGCGCCGCCCTCAGACCGGCAGGGGGCCGGTCTGAGGGTGCTAGCGCGTTATAGCCAGCCGGTGACGCGTGGCAGCCATAGCGTAATTTCCGGGATGAAGGTAATCATCAACAGGAAGATCAGCCCGGTAATCAGCCAAGGGAAGGTCGCCTTAGTGACCTCGGTCAAGCCCAGCTTGGAAATACTTGAGGCCACATACAGGTTAAGCCCCACTGGCGGTGTCGCCAGGCCGATTTCCATATTAACGACCAGGATGATGCCGAAGTGCACCGGATCTATGCCCAGTTTCATGGCCACCGGGAACAGAATTGGCGCCATGATCAGAACCAGCCCGGACGGTTCCATCACCATGCCGATGACAAGCAGCAGCACGTTGACGAACAGCAGGAAGGCGACAATGCCCAGGCCTTGCTCCACGATCCAGGCCGCGATGTTTTGCGGGATCTGTTCCGACGTCAGGATGAAGGCGAACATCACGGCGTTGGTGATGATGTAGAGCAGCATCGCGCTCATGCCGGCCGATTCCAGGATGATGCGCTTGAGGTCTCGCCACTTGATGTCCTTATAGACAAACATGGCAATAATGAAGGCATACACCGCGCTCATCGCAGCCGCTTCTGTCGGCGTGAAGACCCCGGTATAGATGCCGCCCATGACGATGACGACCAGCATCAGGCCCCAGATCGAATCGCGGAAGGCGATCCCGCGTTCTTTCCAGCTTGCTTTTTCCTGGCGCGGGTAATTGTGCTTCCAGGCGCGGTACATGGTCGTGATGCCCAGCATCAGCGCCAGCAGCAAACCGGGAATGACGCCCGCGATAAAGAGTTGGCCGATGGAGGCCGAGGCGACGCGCACGCCATCCGGGCCTTCAACCATCATGCCGCTGGTCGCGACGGCATACATCACCATCACGATGGACGGCGGCAGCAGAATGCCCAGGCCGCCGGAGGTCGCGACAATACCGGTGCCGAATTGCGCCGGGAAGCCTTGTTTCACCATGGCGGGCATGATGATGGAGCCAATGGCGGCAACCGTGGCGGGCGACGAGCCGGAGATGGAGGCAAACAGGGCGCACGCCAGCACGGCAGCCAGGCCCAGGCCGCCGGGCAGGTGGCCGACCATGGAGGTGGCGAAACGTATCATCCGTTGCGCCACGCCGCCGTGTGTCAGGAAACTGCCGGCCAGGATGAAGAACGGGATCGCCATGATCTCGAACTTTTCGATCCCCGTGAACAGCTTGAGCGCAATGCTGTCCATGGGGACGTTGGTCATGGTGAACAGGAAGGTGATCACCGTCAGGCCGAGCGCGATGGACACCGGCATGCCGGTGAGCATCAGGACGATCAGCAGCGCGAAAATAATGAAGGTGGTCATGCTGCGGCTCCTTCGGGGCTGTCGTGCTCGTCATTGTGGCCAGGCACATGGTGCGGCAGCTGGCCGGTGCGCAGGTAGTTGTAAAGCGCCTGCAAAAAGCGGAAGCACATCAGCGAGGAACCCAGCGGCACGGCCAGATACACAATCCACATCGGCACTTCCAGGTCGGCGGAAACCTGATTGGTATGGCCGATATCCCAGGTGAAATTGGCGCCGATCCAGGCCACGATGAATGTGAATAGCGCGCCCGCCAGCAGCGCGATGACGGTCAGCGTCTTGCGCATGGGCTCCGAGACCTTGGTCACCACGACATCGACACCGACGTGGATACCCAGACGCACGCCATAAGCGGCGCCGAATTTGGCCATCCAGACAAACAGATAAATGCACAGCTCTTGCGCCCAGAGCAGATTGATGTTGGTCAGAGAGCGGTAAAACGCGCGCGCGTTGGACATCAGGGTGGGGTAGTCATTGACGCGTGCCCAGGCGACGATATCCGCGACCAGACCGATGGAATAGCGCTGACAGACGGCAACAAAGATGATGAGCACGGCGGCCACCATCAGGAACGACACGAAAGCTTCTTCGAAACGGTCGAGTAAACGTAGGAACATGGAGAACTCCCAGGGAACCTGGAATCAAGGCGCCGGGTGGCCCCGGCGCATTCAGGCGGGGTCTGGCGAGCGCCGGACCCCGCTGAGGAAAATCAACGGCCCAGGGCCTTGTAGGTTGCGTCCAGCGTGTCCTTGCCCACGCGGGATTCCATCTCCTTGTGCACCGGCAGCAGGGCGTCGATCCACTGCTGGCGCTCTTCGGCGGTCGGCTCATAGAAAGTGGTCTTGCCGGCCGCCTTCATTGCCGCCAGGGAATCATCATTTTCCTGTTGGGCAATATCGTTGGCGTAGGTCGTGGCTTCGCTCATGGCGCGTTCGAGCTGTTCACGCACATCGGCAGGCAGGCCATCCCAGAACTTCTTGTTGACGATCACGGCGTAGCCCAGGTAACCGTGGTTGGACAGCGTGGCGTGCTTTTGCACCTCATGCATCTTCTGCGTGTACATATTGGAAGGCGGGTTTTCCGTGCCGTCCACCACGCCCGTTTGCAGGGCTTGATACACCTCGGAGAACGCCATCACCTGAGGCACCGCATCCAGCGCCTTCATCTGGGCTTCCAGCACCTTGGAGGACTGAATGCGCAGCTTCAGGCCGAGGAAGTCGTCGGGCGTGTGGATCGGGCTATTGGCGCTCATGACCTTGAAGCCGTTATCCCAGTACGCCAGGCCGGTGATGCCCTTGGGCTCCAGTTTGGCCAGCAGGTCCT
>NZ_JBQEKA010000108.1:0-9745 GCF_052103615.1 Kerstersia sp.
GGCATCGCCGCGTTTGACCAGCAAGGCGCCGATCAGGGTGTTGTGCTTGCGGATCATCGCCTTGGCCACGGCCGGGGTGACGCCGTTGCGGCCCTTGAGCTGGTAGTACGCCTGCCAGGTTTCGTTGAAGCGCACGTCGTCCTCGGGATCGACGACTTCAAAATGCGTGCCGGCTTCCAGGCGCAGGCCCAGCTTCTTGAGGCGCATGTCGATGACGGAGGGACGGCCAACCAGAATGGGGAAGGCCAGCTTCTCGTCCACGACGGTTTGCACGGCGCGCAGCACGCGCTCTTCTTCGCCGTCTGCGTAGATCACGCGCTTGGGGTCCTGGCGCGCCTGCTTGTAGAGCGGGCGCATCAGTTGGCCGGAGTGATAAACGAAGGCCTGCAGTTCCTGGCGGTAGGCGTCCATGTCCTGGATGGGACGGGCGGCCACGCCGGATTTTTCTGCGGCCAGCGCCACAGCCGAAGCCACTTCCACGATCAGGCGCGGATCGAAGGGCTTGGGGATGATGTATTCCGGGCCGAAGCTCAGTTCCTGGCCGGCATAGGCCACGGCGACTTCGTCATTCTGCTCGGCCTGGGCCAGCGCAGCGATGGCGTGGACGCAGGCCAGCTTCATTTCTTCGGTGATGCGCGAAGCGCCGACATCCAGGGCGCCGCGGAAAATGAAGGGGAAGCACAGGACGTTATTGACCTGATTGGGGTAGTCCGAACGGCCGGTGGCGATGATGCAATCCGGGCGGGCGGCCTTGGCGACATCAGGGCGGATTTCGGGTTCCGGGTTGGCCAGCGCCAGGATCAGCGGCTGGGCAGCCATGGTCTTGACCATGTCGGCGGTCAGCACGCCAGGGGCCGAGCAGCCGAGGAAGACGTCCGCGCCCACCGTGATGTCGGCCAGCGTGCGCGCATCGGTTTGCTGCGCATAGCGGGCCTTGTTGGGCTCCATATTGGCCTCGCGGCCGACCGTGATGACGCCGCGCGAATCGACGACATAGATATTTTCGCGGCGTATCCCCAGGCTGACGAGCAAGTCCAGGCAGGCGATGGCGGCTGCGCCGGCGCCGGAGCAGACCAGTTTGACCGAGTCCAATGGCTTGCCGACGATCTTCAGCCCGTTCAGGACGGCAGCGCCGGAAATGATGGCAGTGCCGTGCTGGTCGTCGTGGAACACCGGGATGCGCATGCGCTCGCGCAGTTTCTTCTCAATATAGAAGCACTCGGGCGCTTTGATGTCTTCCAGGTTCACGCCGCCCAGGGTGGGTTCCAGCGCGGCAATGATATCGACCAGTTTGTCCGGGTCGTTCTCGGCCAGCTCGATATCGAAGACGTCGATGCCGGCAAACTTCTTGAACAGTCCGCCTTTGCCTTCCATGACCGGCTTGGCGGCCAGCGGGCCGATATTGCCCAGCCCCAGGACGGCAGTGCCGTTGGTGATGACGCCCACCAGGTTGGCGCGTGAGGTATAACGCGCGGCGGCGGCATTGCCTTCTGCATGGATGGCCATGCTGGCAGCGGCGACACCCGGCGAATACGCCAGCGATAGGTCATCCTGGTTGGCCAGAGGCTTGGTAGGAGTGACCGAGATTTTTCCGGGTTTGGGGTAGGCGTGGTAATCCAGCGCCAATTTGGTCAGATTTTCGTCCATGGACTTTCTGAAAGACAGGTGAGAAAGTTGGGCCGCGAGTACAGCGTGAGTACAGCGATTGCTCCGGCAAGAGATCAAAGATACTCGAAAATGCCGGGCAGCGGGCGAGTGGGATGTGTTGCGCTGCATTAACGGTTTTTGCACTGCATGGCGGGAAGATGCAATTTGGACTTATCGAACGGCATCTGTTTGGCATGTCGCGGCTAAGTCTTAGCTACTGCCGCCATCGCGCCGCACAAAATTATTTTCCGGGGCGCCGCTTGGACGGGAATGGCATGGAAAAAGGGCCTGCTATGGCATGAAAGCGCTATACTGAACTGCAATACGGCTATTTAGGCTCGTTCACGTCGCCTTCTGCCCCGCTATCCGCTAAACGGTTTGGCCGTGTCGCGGAAGGTTTTCCTGCATCGTCAAGGGTGAAACGCCCGGAAAGGTGAAGCGTTACATGTCATCGCAAACAGAATCCCTGTCCTCCTCATACCTGTTTGGGGGGAACGCGCCATACGTAGAAGAACTCTACGAAACCTACCTGGATAATCCGGGTGCCGTGCCTGAAAACTGGCGTGCCTATTTCGACCAGTTGCAGCACCAGCCTGCCACGGATGGTCAGGAAGCCACGCGCGACAGGGCTCACGCTCCCATCGTCCAGTCTTTCGCTGAACGCGCCCGGGCCAATGCCTTTGCCGTCCGCGTCAAAGAACCCGACTTTTCCGTCGCCAGCAAGCAAATTGTTGTCCAGACGCTGATCTCCGCCTACCGTTCGCTGGGCGCGCGCTGGGCCGAACTGGATCCGCTCAAGCGTCATGAGCGCCCGCAACTGCCGGAACTCGACCCCGCTTTTTACGGCCTGACCGAAGCTGATCTGGATCAGGTCTATGCGGCGACCGACACCTACTTCACGACTGCCGACCGGATGACGCTGCGCGACATCCTGAAGGCGCTGCGCGACACCTACTGTGGTTCTGTCGGCGCAGAATTCATGCACATCTCCGATCCCAAGGCCAAGCACTGGATCCAGCAGCGTCTGGAGTCCGTGCATTCGCACCCGGATCTGTCCGTTGACCAGAAGCGCCATGTGCTGCAGCAGCTCACCGAGGCAGAAGGCATGGAGCGTTTCCTGCATACCAAGTATGTGGGCCAGAAGCGCTTCTCGCTGGAAGGCGGTGAAAGCTTCATCGTTTCGATGGACGAACTGGTGAATCACGCCGGTGAATCGGGCGTGCAGGAAATCATCGTCGGCATGGCCCACCGCGGCCGTCTGAACATGCTCGTGAACATCATGGGCAAGATGCCGGGCGATCTGTTCGCCGAATTCGAAGGCAAGCACGCCGAAGGCCTGACCGACGGCGACGTGAAATACCACAACGGTTTCTCCAGCGATCTTTCGACGCGCGGCGGCCCGGTGCACCTGTCGCTGGCCTTCAACCCGTCCCACCTGGAAATCGTTAACCCCGTGGTCGAGGGCAGCGTGCGCGCCCGCCAAGACCGCCGCGGCGATGCCAAGGGCGAGCAAGTTCTGCCGGTTCTGGTGCACGGTGACGCCGCTTTCGCCGGCCAGGGCGTGGTCATGGAAACGCTGAACCTGGCCCAGACCCGCGGTTATGGCACGGGCGGCACGGTGCATCTGGTCATCAATAACCAGATCGGCTTCACGACGTCCGACCCCCGCGACTCGCGTTCCACGCTGTATTGCACGGACGTGGTCAAAATGATCGAAGCCCCGGTGTTCCACGTCAACGGCGACGATCCCGAAGCCGTGGTGTTTGTGACCCGCCTGGCGCTGGATTACCGCCGCGAGTTCAATCATGATGTCGTGGTTGATATCATCTGCTTCCGCAAGCTGGGCCACAACGAACAAGATACGCCGGCGCTGACGCAGCCGCTGATGTACAAGCGCATTGGCCAGCACCCCGGCACCCGCCAGCTGTATGCCGACAAGCTGGAAAGCCAAGGCATCCTGCCGGCAGGCAGCGGCGATGAGCTGGTTGCCGCTTACCGCCAACTGATGGAAGACGGCCAGCGCACCATTGAGCCTGTGCTGACCAATTACAAGGGCAAGTACGCGACCGACTGGACGCAATTCCTGAACGCCAAGTGGACCGACCACGCCGACACTGGCGTGCCGCTGGCCGAACTCAAGCGTATCGGCGAAAAGCTGACGCAAGTGCCGGAAGGCTTCACGGTGCACCCGCTGGTGGCGCGCCTGCTCAACAACCGTGCCGAAATGGCGCGCGGCGAAGCCAATCTGGACTGGGGCATGGGCGAGCACCTGGCATTTGCCACGCTGGTGGCTGCCGGTTATCCGATCCGCATTACCGGCCAGGATTCGGGCCGCGGCACGTTCACGCACCGCCACGCCGTTCTGCACGACCAGAAGCGCGAGCGCTGGAACGACGGTATCTATGTTCCGCTGCAAAACGTGGCGGAAGACCAGGCTTCGTTCACGGTCATCGACTCCGTGCTGTCCGAAGAAGCGGTGCTGGGCTTTGAATACGGCTATGCCTCCGCCGAACCCAATACCCTGACGATCTGGGAAGCCCAGTTCGGTGACTTCGTTAACGGCGCGCAGGTCGTGATCGACCAGTTCATCGTTTCCGGCGAAGCCAAGTGGGGCCGCCAGTGCGGTCTGACCATGATGCTGCCGCATGGCTACGAAGGCCAGGGCCCGGAACACTCGTCGGCCCGCATCGAACGCTTCCTGCAATTGGGCGCGGACAACAATATCCAGGCCGTGCAGCCCACAACCTCGGCACAGATCTTCCACGTGCTGCGCCGCCAGATGATCCGCCAGTTCCGCAAGCCGCTGGTGATCTTCACGCCGAAGTCGCTGCTGCGTAACAAGGATGCAGGTTCGCCGCTGGAAGAGTTGGCCAATGGCCACTTCCACCCGGTGCTGGGTGAAGTGGATCAAGCCATCCAGCAAGACAAGGTCAAGCGTCTGCTGGCGTGCTCGGGCAAGGTCTATTACGATCTGGTGCATGCGCGCCGCGAGCGCAATGCGGAAGATGTCGCCATCGTCCGCGTGGAACAGCTGTATCCGTTCGCACACAAGGATTTCGCTGCTGAAATGGCGAAGTACCCGAATCTTGCTGAAGTGGTGTGGGTGCAGGACGAACCGCAGAACCAGGGCCCCTGGTTCTACATCCAGCACCACCTGTATGAAAACATGAGCGCTGGCCAGAAGCTGAGCTACGCGGGCCGTCCCGCTTCCGCTTCGCCCGCCGTGGGCTATCTCGCCAAGCACAACGAGCAGCAGAAGGCCCTCATCGAACAGGCTTTCGGCAAACTCAAGGGCTTCGTGCTGAGCAAGTAATCCATCCCGGAACAGAACCAATATCCATACAGGAAGAACATAATGGCCATTATCGACGTTGTAGTCCCGCAGCTTTCCGAGTCTGTCTCGGAAGCGGCTTTGCTCAACTGGAAGAAGCAGCCTGGCGAAGCCGTTGCCGCTGATGAAATCCTCATCGAAATCGAAACCGACAAGGTGGTTCTCGAAGTGCCCGCGCCCAAGGCCGGCGTGCTGTCCGAGATCGTCCGCGGCGATGGCAGCACCGTGACTTCCGGCGAACTGATCGCCAAGATCGACACCGAAGGCAAGGGTGCTGCTGCTGCACCGGCAGCCGCTGCGGCCCCCGCCGCCGCTGCCGCTGCGCCTGCCGCCAGCGCTGCTGGCGTGGCCTCACCTGCCGCTGCCAAGATCCTGGCCGAGAAGGGCGTTGAAGCCAGCTCGGTGGAAGGTTCCGGCCGCGGCGGCCGCGTGACCAAGGGCGATGCCCTGGCCGCTGAAGCGCCCGCCGCCAAGCCCGCTGCCGCACCGGCTGCCGTCCAGCCGCTGCAACTGTCGCTCGACGGCCGTCCGGAACAGCGCGTGCCGATGAGCCGCCTGCGTGCCCGCGTGGCCGAGCGCCTGCTGCAATCGCAAAGCGAAAACGCCATCCTGACCACCTTCAATGAAATCAACATGAAGGCGGTGATCGACCTGCGCAACAAGTACAAAGAGCGCTTCGAAAAGGAACACGGCGTGAAGCTGGGCTTCATGTCCTTCTTCGTGAAGGCGGTGGTTGCCGCGCTGAAGAAATACCCGATCCTGAACGCCTCGGTCGATGGCAAGGACATCATCTACCACGGTTACTTCGACATCGGTATCGCTGTCGGCAGCCCGCGCGGCCTGGTGGTGCCCATCCTGCGCAATGCGGATCAGCTGTCGATCGCCGAGATCGAAAAGCAGATCGCCGATTTCGGCAAGCGCGCCTCCGAAGGCAAGCTGGGTCTGGAAGAGCTGACCGGCGGTACCTTCTCGATCTCCAACGGCGGTGTGTTCGGTTCGATGTTCTCGACCCCGATCATCAACCCGCCTCAGGCTGCCATTCTGGGCATTCACGCCACGCGTGAGCGTCCGGTCGTGGAGAACGGCCAGGTCGTGATCCGTCCGATCAACTACTTCGCCATGTCCTATGACCACCGCATCATCGACGGCCGTGAAGCCGTCCTGGGCTTGGTCGCCATGAAGGAAGCGCTGGAAGATCCGCAGCGCCTGCTGCTGGATCTGTAATTCCCAGCATGGCCCCGGCGCTTTCTGCCGGGGCCTGTCATTCTTCGCAGCAGCCGCTGCAAGCGGGCTGCGTCCCCGAGGCTGCCGCGCCGTGTTTCATGCATGGCCGGCACGCCGACTCTAGCGAGAGATTCCCCAATCATGTCCAAGCAATTTGATCTTGTCGTCATCGGCGCCGGCCCTGGCGGCTATATCGCCGCGATCCGCGCTGCGCAACTGGGCCTGTCCGTGGCTTGCGTTGACGCTGCGGAAAACGCCAAGGGCGGCCCCGCTCCCGGCGGCACCTGCACCAACGTCGGCTGCATTCCGTCCAAGGCGCTGCTGCAATCGTCCGAACATTTCGAACAGGCCAATCACCACTTTGCCGAGCATGGCATTGAAGTGAAGGGCGTGTCGCTCAAGCTCGACAAACTGATCGGCCGCAAGAACGAAGTCGTCAAGCAGAACAACGAAGGCATTCTGTACCTGTTCAAGAAGAACAAGGTCACCTTCTTCCATGGCTATGCCGCGTTTGCGGGCCAGGTCGAAGGCGGCTGGTCCATCAATGTGACCGGCAAGACCGAAGAAAACCTGGTGGCCCGCCATGTGGTCGTGGCGACGGGTTCGGCGCCGCGTGAACTGCCGGGCGTGCCGTTCGACGAAAAAATCATCCTGTCCAATGACGGTGCGCTGAGCCTGGATGCCGTTCCCGGCAAGCTGGGCGTGATCGGCGCCGGTGTGATCGGTCTGGAAATGGGCAGCGTGTGGCGCCGTCTGGGTTCCGCCGTGACGGTGCTGGAAGCCGCGCCTGACTTCCTGGCTGCTGCCGACCAGCAGGTTGCCAAGGAAGCCCAAAAGGCATTTGCCAAGCAAGGCCTGGATATCCAGGTGGGCGTGCAGATCAGCGAAATCAAGCCTTCGGCCAAGAAGGTTGATATCAGCTACAAGAATGCGGCTGGCGAAGAGCAGAAGCTGACGGTGGACCGTCTGATTGTGTCCATTGGCCGCGTGCCTTTCACGAACGGCCTGAACGCGCCGGCCGTGGGCCTGACCCTGGACGAGCGCGGCTTTGTCGCGGTTGACGCGGAATGCCGCACCAACCTGCCCAATGTGTGGGCGGTGGGCGATGTGGTGCGCGGCCCGATGCTGGCGCACAAGGCCGAGGAAGAAGGCGTGGCGGTGGCAGAGCGCATCGCTGGCCAGCATGGCCATGTCAATTTCGCGACCATTCCCTGGGTGATTTACACCTCGCCGGAAATTGCCTGGGTCGGCCAGACCGAGCAGCAGCTGAAGAAGGAAGGCCGTGCCTACAAGGCTGGCAGCTTCCCCTTCCTGGCCAATGGCCGCGCACGCGCGCTGGGCGACACCACCGGTTTCGTGAAGGTGCTGGCTGATGCCAAGACCGACGAAGTCCTGGGCGTGCATATCGTTGGCCCGGTTGCTTCCGAGCTGATCGCCGAAGCTGTGACCATCATGGAATTCCGTGGTGCTGCCGAAGACATCGCCCGTATCTGCCATGCGCACCCGACGCTGTCGGAAGCCATGAAGGAAGCGGCGCTGGCTGTGGACAAGCGCGCGCTGAACTTCTAATCCTGGCCCGCCATGGGCGGGTATCAGGACATCAAAAACCCCTTTCCGTCTGGAAAGGGGTTTTTTGTTGCCCGGGCTCAAGCGGAGCAGGCATGCAGAAATGCACTCAGGCCACAGCCAGCACAGCCACGCCGTAGCCACACCGTAGCCAAGCAACAGTCATACCGCAGCCAGGCCGCATCCAGATCGCAGCCAAGCCGCAGCCACGCCGGAGTCACGCTGCAGCCGGGCGGGCCGTATGCTGGCCGTTTTGCCATGGCGCTTTTCAGGCAGCAGGGAAGAATGCCGCCGTCTGGCGCAGACGCCGGTAGCCGTAGAGTGTCAGGAGCAGCACGGCGGCGCCTGCCGCCAGCGAGACCAGGAACCCGGTCCCGGCGCCGCTCGCGCCGCTGATGCCGCTGATGCCGCTGGTGCCGTTAGGCAGCGCGAGAGGCGGCGGCGTGTTCTGGGCTGCGTCAGTAGGATTGATAGAAAAACGCGGCGCTCATGGCCAGGCCGGTGAGCACGATGCAGCGGCGCACGAACTTGGGGCTGAGGCGGCGCAGCAGGCTGCCGCCGATGTAGCCGCCCAGGGTCGCGCCGACCGCCATCCACAAGGCAGGCAGCCAGACGATGGCGCCGTCAGCGGCATAGATGAGGACGGCAAAGAGCGTCAGGATGGCGGAAATGAAGTTCTTGACGCCATTCATGCGGGTGAGGTCGGTGTGCCCGAGAAAACCCAGTACCGCCAGCAAGAGAATCCCCAGGCCGCCATTGAAATAGCCGCCGTAGATGGCGACGGCCAGAATGCAGAGGTCTGCCTTGAGGGTGTTGGGGGCGGCTGGCGGCAGTTCGGCCCGCCGGGCAATCAGGCGCTGGCCATAGGCGAATAGCACGGTGGCAAGCAGCAGCAGCCAGGGCACCAGCAACGCGAAGAAATGGCTGGAGGTGGAGAGCAGCAGCAAGGCGCCGACAGCGCCGCCGCCGATGGAAAGCAGGCTCATGCGCAGCAGGGATGGCGTCATGGGCGCGGCCAGCTCGCGCCGCAGCGACCAGGCGCTGGCCAGATAGCCCGGCAGGAGCGCCGCCGTGCCGGTGGCATTGGCGGCGATCAGGGGTACGCCAGCCAGCGCCAGGGCGGGCAGAGTCAGGAAACTGCCGCCGCCGGCGACGGCATTGAGCGCGCCGGCGAGTGCGGCGGCACCGCCCAGCATGAGCCATTCCAGCAGCGTCATGGCTGGCGTGCAGGCTGTGACATGCGTTCGGTGCGCAACAACAGGGTAAGCGCGATGCCTATGCCCGAGAACAAGGTGATTTGCAGCAATCCAGCCATATTCCAGCCCAAGTGTGATGCGATACCGCCGATGATATACCCGGCGAACGCGCCCGTGCCATACAGGGTGGTAACGAATATCCCGGTCGCCCGGCTGGTCAGTGAGGCCCTGACGGCCTTGATGTGATATCCGGCCAGATTGACATACAGCACGCCGCTTACCAGCAGGCCCCAGAAAAACGAGAGCACGGACTGCGCGCCCAGGCTTTCGGGGCCGCCGAACAGCAGCCAGCCCAGCAGGCCGGTGCCGGCAAAGCTGATCCCCAGCACCAGTTTGGGGTGGAAGCGGTCGCCCAGCCAGCCGCCAAAGATGGAGGCGAACACGCCGATGCCGAAGATGCTCATGATGCGGCTGGTGTCGGCGGGCGAATAGTGCAGGTGTTCCCGCAGAAAGGTCGGGTACATGCCGAGATAGCCATAGATGCACAGGCCGCCGATGCAGCTCATGGCCGTCAGCAGCAGCGTGTTGCGGTTCCACATGGTGGCGGCGCCGTCGGTATCGGCGCGGGTCTGGCCGCTGCTGATTTTTTCGGTCATGCGTTTGCTGACGGCCAGGGCAATCAGCACCATGGCCCCGGCACCGGCTAGGCCGAAGACGATCAGCGGCAGACGCCAGTCGCGTTGCGCGCCCAGCAGATAACCGCCCAGCAAGGGCCCGGCTA
>NZ_JBQEKA010000109.1:0-9609 GCF_052103615.1 Kerstersia sp.
TCATGTGCATATCCCCAAAGGAATCGCTGACGTCGCCGGCATCGAAAAAGACGCTCATGCCCAGGATATCGGTGAAGAAATGCATGTATTCGATACTTGCCACCGCCAGGGTGGCGCCACCTACCGTCGCGCCATGCGATTCCTCTCCAATCGACATGTAGCGATAGCCGCGCACGGTACGCGCGCCCCCGGTACGGAACCCGAAATCATCCGGCACGCGGGTACGGCGCTGGGACCAGACCTTGCCCGCTTCACCGCGCATGGTCAGAACATCGCGCGGGCCTATCGGCCACCACTGCTGCAGGCGCAACGAGGCGCGGGTATAAGGCTGACCATCGTCCAGCGTCAAACCGATGCCGCCTTGCAGGTCAATGACATTGCCCTTGCGCGGATCATATTTGTCATTGACATCAATACGCGTCCAGCCGGCCGTCCCTGTGAACGTAGGCAGGTTATCGGTTTCCGTGTCGCCAATCTTGATCCGGTCATGCGCCAGCAGCATACCGAAACGCGTTTCGTATTCCACCGGGTTATCGCCCTTGCCGTAGCGGGTACGCGTGCGCGTGGCGCCCAGGGCATAGCGAGTCACATCCAGACCTTCAATATCCGAACGCCGCACCAGCAAACCAATACTGTCTTTCTGGCCCTGCGCGGTCGGCGGCAGGTAAAAATCCACAAAGGCCCGCTGGCGTTTGCGGTCCAGCCCCAGGCCGGTTTCCATGGTCACCGGATAGCCCAGCACCACATTCTGCTTGTAAAGCGTCTCAAAGCGCACGCCGACATCATCATCAACGCCCAGCCCGACGGCGACTTCGCGCGCGGCCGCTTCCGAGACCGAGACCTTGACCGGAACAATGACATCCCCCGGCAAACCGGGCGGCGGCGCGTCTGCCGCCAGGGTATCGGGCGTTTCATCCTGCCCGGGCATCACGAAGGCGCCACGGAACAGATTGGTTTCCTGCAACTCCTGCTGCCAGTTTTCGAATTCCGCCCGGTTATACAGTTCCAGCGGCGGGTACTCGACGTAGCGCGTCACCAGGCGTTCCGGCACACGCTTGAGCCCTTCTATTTCCAGTTCGCCCAGACGTACCCGCGGGCCGCTATCGACCAGCACATTCAAGGCTACCCGCGCTGTCAGCGGGTCCACATCCGCGCTGGTATGCGCCAGCCGCGCCTGATAGAAGTCGCGCGCCGATACGCTTTCCAGCAGGGCCGTCTTGGCCTTGCTCCAATCGTTATTGATGAAGACTTGCCCTTCCGGCAGCTTCCAGGCCTGCACCAGCGCTTCGCGGCGTTCGTCGTAATCCTCGCCCTCGATGCGGCCCTGGAAGCGGATATCCACGTCTGACACCGTCGCGCGCTTGCCGGGCTGGATTTCGATATCCCAGGTTTCGCCAGCGACGTCCTCGCCAGCCTCCAGGGTCACGACCGGACTGAAATATCCTTGTGTCGCCAACGCCGACAGCACCGCTTCACGCGCCCGGCGCCGCAGGCGCGATGCCTCGCCGCCATCCTCGTCATCATCCAGCCGGGCAATCGCATCCACGGCTTCGTGGATGATCCCCAGCACTTCAGGCGGCAGGCCGCCCGGATCTATGGTGACTTCCGGCCTGGCCCAGGCCTGGACGCAAAGCAGGGAAAGCAGGCTGGCGCATGTCAGTCTGGCCGCGAAACGCATGGTTCAAGCCCCTTTGACCACGACTGTCGGGATTTTCATAGAACGATCACGCGGCAGACGCGCCACACTGGCGGCAAGACGCTGGGCAATCTGATGATAAATGGCGGCAGCCGGGCCATCCGGCTCGGCCACGACACTGGGGCGTCCGGCATCGGCCTGCTGGCGGATGGCCAGCGCCAGCGGCAGGCTTCCCAGGAACGGCAATTCGAATTGCTCGGCCAGCGCCTTGCCGCCGCCGTCGCCAAATATATGTTCGGCATGCCCGCAGTTCGAGCAAATATGCACGGACATGTTTTCCACCACGCCCAGCACCGGCACCTCCACTTTCTCGAACATGCGCACGCCGCGGCGCACATCCAGCAGCGCCAGATCCTGCGGCGTCGTGACGACCACAGCGCCCGTCACCGGCATCTTCTGCGCCATGCTGAGCGCGATGTCGCCCGTGCCCGGCGGCATATCGACAAACAGGTAATCGAGATCCGTCCAATTGGTCTGGTTCAGCAACTGGTCCAGCGCCTGAACCACCATTGCCCCCCGCCAGATCGCCGGCGCATCAGGCGCAATCAGCAGACCGATGGAATTGGCCTGCACGCCATAACCGACCAGCGGATCCATGGTTTTGCCATCACTGCTGCCGGGCTTGCCTTCCAAAGACAGCAAGGTGGGCACGCTGGGGCCATAAATATCCGCGTCCAGCACGCCGACGCGCGCGCCCTGAGCAGCCAGCGCCAGCGCCAGGTTCACCGTCGTGGTGCTTTTGCCGACGCCCCCCTTGCCAGACGCGACGGCAATGATGTTGCGGATATTGGGCAGCGGCTTCAAGCCGCGGTGCACCACATGAGTCTGCACCCGCCACCCCAGGCTGACTTGCGCCTGGGCAGCGCCAGCGCGGCGCAAAGCGTCCACCGCTTCGGCCTGCAGCACCGTATTGGTCTTGGCCTCAGCCACGGGATATCCCAGTTCCAGACTGACGGCAACATTGTCGCCCGCGATCCGCACGGCCTGGTCCTTCAACTCATGATCCAGCGGCAATTCCGTTGCCGGATCAACAACTTCATGCAAGGCGGCGCGGATTTGCTGTATCGTCAAACTCATGTCACTATGGCTCTTGGTGGTGTATCTTCAAATGCTGCCGGGAATAACCGGCACCGGCCCTACAGAATAGCGGATCGGCCAACGGTTCCGCCGATTTACCTTGCAACGGGAACTTTTCACCACGCCAGCCCTCAGTCCTATACCATGACCGATACTATCGCACGCTTCTTCCGTTACGTCCTGCTGTTCACGCTGGGACTGGTTGGCCTGTTCATGGCGCTGATATTCATGATTTCCAGCGCCATTGCGGTCGGCATTCTCTATATCTGGGCCCGTCTGCGCGGCCGTCCTTTTGGCGTCAAGGCATACTGGCAACAGCGCAGCGCTGGCCGCAGCGCGCCGGCCCAGGGCTGGCAGCCGCCCCGCCGCCCCTACGGCAAGCCCGGCAAGGACGAGATCATCGACGTTCAGGTACGCGATCTGCCCTGAGCGCGCTTGGGCGCTGGCCCAGCTACCAGCCGTTACACTTCCAGCCCCTGCTTTTCCTGCCACGACGCTTCCTGAGCTGCCCGCGCAGCTTCTGCCTGTCATGACACGGCTCCCGGCGCCTCTGCTGCCTGGCGCGCCGCCCACTGCCGCTGCATGCCGGCAATCCGCCCTGTCAGCGCCAGTACCGCCATATCCAGCGGAATGCTCAAGACATCCACGATCTGCGTCATGACATTCACGGCCTGCAGGGCCGGCAAGGTATTCGCTTGCAAGCCCAGCCGGAATGCCAGATGGCCCACGAGGCCAGTCAATATCCAGAAGAACCACCACCAGCGCAAGAGTCCCGGCACGCGGACGGCGCGCCAGGCAGCCGGGTTCGCGCTCACCTGCCAGATCTCTTTCATGGCCCGGTAGGGCTTCCAGAAATTGACGATAGGCACGAAATAGCAGCCCACCGCCCATCCCGGCGAATAATGCATGCTCTCCCCAACCTGGGCATTGGCATTCCGGTTGGCAAAATAAATCCACCGGCCTATCGTCACCATCAAGACCAGCAGCATGGTGGTTTGCAGAACGCCCAGCACAGCCTGGCGCTCATCACTGGCGCCAGCAGCGGCAATGGCCTCGGCCTGCGTTTCGAAGACCGCATGGCCCAAATCGCTCAGCAAGCGGAATTCGGCGATATCTGACAACCAGGACACGGCGCACAGCGCCATGTCGGCAAACAGCAGCCGGCGTATCCATTTGGTGGCGCTGGCCAGATCCCTGACTTCCGCCTGTGATTTACACATACCGGCCTTCACCGTGCCCACCCATCCAGGAAGAAAAGGGAATGATACCTCTTACGCCCTGAGGGCTGCCCGCCCAGGGCCGCCTCCCGGAGGCAGTCCTGGCATATTGGGAAACATCTCCGCCTAAAGAAATGCAAAAGCCCCGGCAAAAACGGCAGATGCCAGCGCAAACCATGCGCTGGCATCTGTCAGACGGTCAAACGGGTAGCAGGGCTGCGCAATGCCTGCGCTCAGCCCTGCGGTTCCGCTCAGGCCGGGATTTCGGCCTGTCCTGCCGCCGGCTGGCGGATCAGATAATCGAAGGCTCCCAATGCGGCCTTGGCGCCCTCACCCGCAGCAATGATGATCTGCTTGTAAGGAACAGTCGTCGCGTCACCGGCGGCAAACACGCCTGCCAGCGACGTCGCGCCACGCGCATCCACTTCGATCTCGCCATGCTTGGAGAGATTCAACGAACCCTTGAGCCATTCGGTGTTGGGCACCAGGCCGATCTGGATGAACACGCCAGCCAGTTCGACCTGGCGGCTGTCACCACTCTTGCGGTCTTTATAGACCAGGCCATTGACCTTCTGGCCGTCACCCACGATTTCCGTGGTCTGGGCATTCATGATGACTTCGACGTTCGGCAGGCTGTAAAGCTTGCGTTGCAGCACGGCATCAGCGCGCAGGGCGTCACCGAACTCAATCAGCGTCACATGACCCACCACACCAGCCAGGTCGATCGCGGCTTCGACGCCGGAGTTCCCGCCGCCGATGACCGCCACGCGCTTGCCCTTGAACAGCGGGCCGTCACAGTGCGGGCAATAGGCGACGCCATGGTTGCGGTATTCACGCTCGCCCGGCACGTTGATTTCACGCCAGCGGGCACCGGTGGCCAGAATGACCGAACGGCTGCGTAGTTCCGCGCCATTTTCCAGCTTGACCGACAGCAGGCCGTCGCCCTCTTCCAGGCCCACCACGCGCTGCAGATTCATGATGTCAACGTCATAGGACTTCACGTGCTCTTCCAGCGCCGCAGCAAAGCGCGGGCCTTCGGTATGCGGCACCGAGATGAAGTTTTCGATTGCCATGGTGTCGAGCACCTGGCCGCCGAAACGCTCGGCGACCACACCCGTACGGATACCCTTGCGCGCCGCATAGACCGCCGCCGCAGCGCCAGCCGGGCCGCCGCCGACGACCAGCACATCGAAGGCATCCTTGGCATCCAGCTGGGCAGCCTTGCGAGCGGCAGCGCCGGTATCGAGCTTGGCGAGAATTTCCTCAACCGAAGAGCGCCCCTGGCCAAAGACTTCGCCATTCAGGTAAACCGTCGGCACAGCCATGATCTGGCGCTGCTCGACTTCGTCCTGGAACAGCGCGCCGTCAATCACAACGTTGCGGATGCGCGGGTTGATGACAGCCATCGCATTGAGCGCCTGCACGACATCAGGGCAGTTCTGGCAGCTCAGCGACATATAGGTTTCAAACTGATACTCGCCGTCCAGGCTGCGGATCTGCTCAACGACTTCCGGCTCGAACTTGATCGGATGGCCGCCAGCCTGCAACAGGGCAAGCACCAGCGAAGTGAATTCATGGCCCATGGGGATAGCGGCAAAACGGATGCCGATATTCTCGCCAGGGCGATTGATACTGAAAGACGGCTTGCGCACGTCTGCGTCGTTGCGTTCGACGTAGCTCACGCGTTCGGACAGCGCTGCAATTTCCTGCAGCAGTTCACGCAGCTCCTTGGACTTGGCGCCATCGTCAAGCGACGCAACGAGCTCTACCGGCTGCGTGACACGTTCCAGATAGGCTTTCAATTGATTCTTGAGGTTGGCATCCAACGACATGAGAAGCTCCGGTATTCAATGATGTGTATTCGTGGCAGCATGCCTTATGGGCATGACACCGCTGTTGCCGGGACAGCACCGCTGCCCTGGCCGGGGGCTGGCCACCAGGCCGGCCCCCGCGACCCGCCCCGTCATCGGGCGCGGACCGTTTTTCTCTCCGGCTCTTTGCTGGGAGATTAGATCTTGCCGACCAGGTCCAGCGAGGGGGTCAGCGTGGCTTCGCCTTCCTTCCACTTGGCGGGGCAAACTTCGCCCGGGTGGCTGGCGACGTACTGGGCAGCCTTGACCTTGCGCAGCAGTTCGCTGGCGTCACGGCCGATGCCGTTGTCATGGATTTCGCACAATTTGATCTGGCCTTCCGGGTTGATCAGGAAGGTGCCGCGCAGGGCCAGGCCTTCTTCTTCGATCAGCACGTCGAAGTTGCGGGCCAGGGTAGCGGTGGGGTCACCGACCATGACGTATTGCACCTTCTTGATGGCTTCCGAGGTGTCGTGCCATGCCTTGTGGGCGAAGTGGGTGTCGGTCGAAACGCTGTAGATTTCAACGCCCAGCTTCTTGAATGCTTCGTAGTGATCAGCCAGATCTTCCAGCTCGGTCGGGCACACGAACGTGAAGTCGGCAGGATAGAACACCACGACCGACCACTTGCCGGTCAGCGATGCGTCGCTGACTTCGATGAACTTGCCATTTTGGTACGCTTGAGCCTTGAACGGTTTGATCTGGGTATTGATAAGAGACATGGTGATGATCCTGTTGTCTGGGTTGAACATGTCGGCGCCGTTGCCGGTACCGCTCTTGCAGGCATATAGTGCCCTTTCTTTTCAGATATGAAAAGTGAATTAATTCTATCTCATTGATTGATTTTTTCAATGACACCGGCATGACGCCCAGCGTGTGCCGGATCACCCATCCTGGCACGGCGCAAGCGCGCTTCTGCCGTTCCAGCATAGTGCTGTGAGATCCGGCCCATCTTGCTCACCGTCAAAACCGTACGCTTTACCGGGCCTGACGGCACAAAGCGCCGCCAGGCCCTAAAATGGCCGAACCGGCTCGATCCGGCCGGCTTTTCTTCAACCTTTTTATAGTCGCCATGTCACGCACACTGTTCGTAACGACCGCCCTTCCCTATGCCAACGGCTCTTTCCATGTGGGCCACATCATGGAATACATCCAGGCCGACATCTGGGTGCGGGCGATGCGAATGGCGGGACACACAGTGCATTTCGTCGGCGCCGATGACGTCCACGGCGCGCCTATCATGCTGAAGGCCGAAAGCGAAGGCATCACGCCGCAGGAACTGGTGGCGCGCTATGCCGCCGAACGCCCCATGTATCTGGATGGCTTCCATATCCGCTTTGACCACTGGCACAGCACGGACTCGCGCGAGAACGTCGAGCTGTCGCAGCAGACCTACCGCAGCCTGCGGGATGCCGGCCTGATCGAAACCCGCACCATCGAGCAGTTCTATGACCCGGTCAAAGGCATGTTCCTGCCCGACCGCTATATCAAAGGCGGCTGCCCCCGCTGCAAGGCGCCTGATCAATATGGCGATGCCTGCGAAGTCTGTAGCGCCGTTTACAGCCCGACCGAATTGATAGACCCATATTCGACGCTGAGCGGCGCCCGTCCGGTACTCAAGCAATCCGAACATTTTTTCTTCAAGCTGTCCGACCCGCGCTGCGTGGCATTCCTGAAAGAATGGACCACAGGCAGCAATGCCCAGGGCGCGCGCCACCTGCAAGCCGAAGTGCTGGCCAAGACCCGCGAATGGCTGGGCGGCGATGGCGAAAGTGAAAGCGGCCTCGCAGATTGGGATATTTCCCGCGACGCGCCGTATTTCGGCATTGAAATCCCGGATGCGCCGGGCAAGTATTTCTATGTCTGGCTGGATGCCCCGGTCGGCTACCTGGCATCGCTCAAGGCTTATTGCGTCAAGCAAGGCCTGGATTTCGACGCGCTGCTGGATCCGGCGGGCAAGACCGAGCAGATTCACTTCATTGGCAAGGACATCGTCTATTTCCATGCCCTGTTCTGGCCCGCCATGCTGAAATTCGCTGGCCGCAAGACGCCGGATCAGCTCAATGTGCACGGCTTTATCACCGTCAGCGGCGAGAAAATGTCCAAGAGCCGCGGCACCGGCATTTCACCGCTGCGCTATCTGCAGATAGGCATGAATGCCGAATGGATGCGTTATTACATCGCCGCCAAGCTCAACAGCAAGGTGGAAGATATCGACTTCAATCCAGAAGACTTCATCGCCCGCGTCAATAGCGACCTGATCGGCAAGTACATCAATATCGCCAGCCGCGCCGCCAACTTCATCGCCCGCCATTTCGACGGCAAGCTGGCCTACCGCGGCGACGAAGCGGCGCTGTCCGCCAGTTTTCAAGCTGCCGCCGAACAGATGCGCGCCGATCTGGAAGCGCGCGAATATGGCCGCGCGATCCGCGAAGCCATGGCGCTGGCCGACCGCATCAACCAGGAATTCGACACCGCCCAGCCCTGGGTGCTGGCCAAGAACTGGCAAGAGGCCGACGCTGAACGCCAGGCTGCGCTGCAGGATATCTGCTCGCGCGCGCTGGCCGGGTTCAAGGCGCTGACCGTCATGCTCAGCCCCATTCTGCCCGAACTGTCGCAACGCGTGGCCAGCGAGCTGTTTGGCCTGAACCGCAGCTTCGTCTGGCAGGATGCCGGTGAGCTGCCCCGCAGTGTTGCGCCGTTCAAGCACCTGATGCAGCGCGTCGCCCCCGAGATGCTGGATCAGCTCTTCGAGCCGCCGGCAGCGCCGGTGGTGGTGCCTGGCGGCGAGCCCATTGCCGAAACCATCAAGATCGACGACTTCGCCAAGATAGACCTGCGCATCGCGCGTATCGTGGAATGCAAACGTGTCGAAGGCTCCACCAAGCTGCTGCAACTGACACTGGATGCCGGTGAAGGCCGCCACCGCAATGTGTTTTCCGGCATTCAATCGGCCTATGAACCGGAACAGCTGGTCGGCAAGCTGACCGTGCTGGTCGCCAACCTGGCGCCGCGCAAGATGAAATTCGGCGTCTCCGAAGGGATGGTGCTGGCTGCCAGCCATGCTGACGACAAGGTCGATGCCGGCCTGTATATCCTCGAACCCTGGCCTGGCGCGCAGCCCGGCATGCGCGTCGGCTAAACCCGCAAACCGCACAGCAAACAGCCCCGCGATCTAGCCAGATCGCGGGGCTGTTTTTCTTTATCCTGGCGCGTTCCCGGCGGTCCCGTCAATCCGGAGGGAGAGGGCGCGGCCCAAGCGTCAGGGCTGGTCTCAGGCAGCGTCCTGACGCGTCAGCGGACGGGGCGCCAAAGCCGGATCCAGGGTTTCACGTTCGTCGAACACAAAACAGGTGCCGTGATAGCCCGGCCCCCCGGTTTCCTCGAAGTATTTGAGAATGCCGCCATCGAGCTGATAGATATGCTCGATACCTTGTCCGGCCATATAGATGGCTGCTTTTTCGCAGCGGATACCGCCAGTGCAGAAGCTGACAATGGTCTTGCCCTGCAGCTCGTCTTTATGCGCCTGGACGGCCTCTGGAAACTGAGTGAAACGGTCAATACGCCAGTCCAGCGCGCCATCGAAAGTACCGGCATCGACTTCAAAGGCATTGCGCGTGTCGAGCATGACCACCGGGCGGCCCGCATCATCACAGCCTTGTTCCAGCCAGCGCGCCAGGGTACGTGGCGCCACCGCAGGCGCACGCCCGCCCTCAGGGCGGATGGCAGGCTCGTTCATCCGGATGATTTCCCGTTTGATGCGCACTTT
>NZ_JBQEKA010000110.1:0-9520 GCF_052103615.1 Kerstersia sp.
GGGCCGCAGGCTCCAGATGCTGCATGGCGCAGCCGCCGCAGGTTCCGAAGTGGCGGCAACGGGGCGCCACTCGCTGGGTCGAAGCACGGACAAGCTGCGCCAGCTCGGCAATCTCATAAGACGCTTTCGACTTCAGGGCGCGTGCCACGACACGCTCGCCTGGCAGCGCCCCTTCTACAAATACGACCTTCCCTTCCCTATGTGCGACGCCACGCGCCTCCATGTCCAGCGATTCGATATCTAGCGTTTCTTGCATGGGAATCAGCCCTGGGGCTGCCCGGTTCTGTTTTCAATCCTTGACGGTCGCGCGCCAGAAACTGTCTCGCGCACACCACAAGCGTTTCGTTTTACCTGCGTTCAATACGGCCGTTGGTCTGCCCATGCCCCCGGAATCAGTTCCTGGCCGCCATGACGGCAGCGGAATCAGCAACGCCGGCACATAGGCCGGCGTTGCTTCCTGATATCCGGCAAACAGGCCGGCGGCTGGCATCAGACGCTATTTTCTGCGTCCCAGGCTGCCAGATATTCTTGCCAATGCGGCGCGCTGCTGCTGGCCGTCAGGGTATCCCGCACCAGCTGAACTTCAGCCTCATAGCTATGCGGATCCAGTTCGCCGCGCATGAGGCGAAAACGACAATAGACGAGCCAGGTATTCACGACATCCGTCTCGCAGTAAGCCCGGATCTCATCTTCCTTGCCAGCCAGCCAGGCCGGCCAGACCTGGCTGCCGTCCATGCCCAGCTTGCCCGGAAAACCGCACAGCTTGGCCAGCTCATCGAGCGGCGCATTGGCCCGGCCGTTGTACTTGGCCAGCAAATCCATCAGATCGGTATGGCGCTGGTGATAGCGGGAGATGTAGTTATTGAACTTGAAATCCCGGTCTTCCTCGCCCATATCCCAGTAGCGCGGCGCCTGCAGGCCGTGAATCAGGCCGCGGTAGTGCAAGACCGGCAAATCGAAGCCCGACCCGTTCCAGCTGACCAGCGTAGGCGTATAGCGCTCTATCGTCTTGAAAAAGCCGGCAATCAGCGCCGCCTCGGAGTCTCCCTGTTTGCCCAGCGTGCGGACACGAAAACCGCTGTCGTCACGGAAGGTGCAACTGATGACGGCCACGCGCTGCAAGTGCAGGGGCAGGAAATCATGCCCCTTCTCTTCGCGGCGGGCGGCAAAAGCGCGTTCGGCGACCTCGGCGTCCGGCACATCCTGGCCCCAGCCGCTCAAACGCCTGAGCCCGTCAATATCCGGGATGGTTTCCAGGTCGAAGACCAGTGTCGGTGTCATCGGTGCGGCAAATACTTGAGCGGATCCACCGGCGTGCCCTGGCGGCGCACTTCAAAGTGCAGGCGCGGCGAGGTCGTGTCGGTCTGCCCCAATTCAGCAATACGCTGGCCGCGCTTTACCTTGTCGCCGGTCTTGACCAGCAGCGCGCGGTTATGGGCGTAAGCCGTGATGAAACCAGAGGTATGGTTGATGATGATGAGGTTGCCCAGGCCGCGCACGCCATTGCCGCTATACATGACCTGGCCGGCCGACGCTGCCACCACGGGGTCGCCCGGCTGGCCGTCGATATCTATCCCCTTGGTATTGGCATTGAAGCCCTGGATCAATTTACCCGATGCCGGCCAGCCCCAGTCGATCAAATTGGCATCGGCGGCGCGCACCACATTTTTTTCATCCGGGGTGCTGGCGCTGGCTGCCGGGGCAGGCGTCGCCGTCACAGGTGCGACCGGCGCGGTTTTGGGCGGCTGCGCCGTGACCGGCTTGGGATCGGAAATCGCCGCCACCTGAGTGCCGCCATTGCCCGCAGACTGGCTGCCGCCCGTCACTGCGCCGCCCGAAGACGACAGGCGCAATACCTGGCCGATACGCAGCTGGTTCGGGTCAGTGATGTTATTCCAGCGGCGCAGGTCATCCATCGACACATTGTTGTTGCGCGCAATTTGATACAGCGTATCGCGCGGCTGCACCGTGTAAGAGGCCCCGGCGATGCCCGTAGAAGGCGCGGGGGTCTGGATAGCGGGTTTGACGGCGCCGCCGTCCACAATGGGGGCAGGCTGCTGGGATGCGCAGCCGGCCAAAACCAGGGCAGCGGCCAGCAAGGGAAGTCGGAAAGTGCGCGTAGCAGATGAATTCGTCATAGCGATAAAAATACGTTCATGCCTTGTGCTGTGCACAAAGCTCCAATAATTAGGATTGTATGCCGGGCTTGAGCGGAACGAAACGGACCGCCTCAAGTTCCTGGCGCCGCCATTGTTGCGGGCCGGTGCGTTCGATGACCACCAGACGCTGCTGGGTTGCGCCTTCAGGCGCAACCAATCGGCCGCCGCGCGCCAATTGCTGCAACAGCGCATCCGGAATGGTCAGCCCTGCGGCCGCAACGATAATCATGTCAAATGGCGCGGCTTTCGGCAAACCGGCCATCCCATCACCATAAACCAAACGGATATTGCGGTAAGTCGGCCCGGCCAGATTGGCGCGCGCCAGATCATACAGGCCGCGCATGCGTTCAATGGTATGAACTTCCCGCACCAGTTGCGACAGCACGGCTGCCTGGTAGCCGCACCCTGCCCCGACTTCAAGCACCCGGCGCGGCGTCTTGCCCGCCATGCCCAGCGCAATCATATGGGCCACGACCCAGGGCTGGGAGATCGTTTGCCCGAAGCCTATCGGCAAGGCCGCGTCTTCATAGGCCCGGCTCGCCAGCGCTTCATCAACAAAACGGTGGCGCGGAATATCATTCATGGCCCGCAGCACCGCATCATCCGTAATGCCTTGCGCCCGCAGGCGCTGGACCATCGCGGCCCGCATACGGTCGGAGTTCAGGCCCAGATTGCCAGCGGAACGCCCGGTGGTGGCGGCGTCCCCGCTGGCGCGTGGCGGCAGCACGGCCGCCGATACCCGCGTATTGCTGTTCGCAGGTGTAATGCCATGCAGCGCGCCGCTGCCGCCCGTAGCGCCGGTACGGCGCGCCTGCGGCAGATCCAGAGGCGGAATGGGCGGCTGCTTGCTCATGGCAGCGATCAGGCCAACCAATCGTGCAGACGCGGCAATTGACCGTGATGCGTCAAATCCGTCTGCAAGGGCGTGACCGAGACAGCACCCTCGGACAAGGCATGGAAATCTGTGCCGGGGGCAGCATCGGCCGCAGCGCCCGACGGCCCTATCCAGTAAATCACTTCCCCTTGCGGGTTGGATGAACGGATGACGGGCGAAGACGGATGCCGGCGGCCCAGGCGCGTGACACGCGGCGGCTTGATTTCATGCAAGGGCAGATTGGGAATATTCACGCTCAACAGCGACGGCGCTGTCAGCGGGCGGGCCACCTGGCGCTCGACAATCTGGCGTGCCACGGCAGCAGCCGCATCCAGGTTCGACCAGCCCTTTTCCACCAAGGAAAATGCAATGGCCGGCACACCGAACAAGTAGCCTTCCATCGCAGCCGCGACCGTTCCCGAATACAGGGTGTCATCCCCCATATTGGCGCCGTTATTGATACCCGACACGACCAGATCGGGCATTTGATCCAGCAGGCCGGTGAGCGCGATATGCACGCAATCGGAAGGCGTGCCATTGACGCACAGAAATCCATTGCTGACCGTGCGCACGGTCAGGGGCCGGGACAAGGTCAGCGAATTCGAGGCGCCGCTGTGATTGGCTTCCGGCGCAATGACGGTCAATTCGCCCAAGCCTTGCAAGGCATCTACCAGCGCCTGCAGGCCAGGTGCCGAATAACCATCATCATTGGAAATCAAAATACGCATATTTTCCTGTCCATCCATAAAGCTGCCGTGACACCTCGCAGGCGCCTTTTTCCAACGAACCGGCAGCGTCTGATTGTACCTGCCGGCACCGCTTCCGCCCACCGCTACCCTATCAAACAACAGGATTGCGCCGACTATCTGAAAATCGCCCGGCGCAGCCTGGCAAACCGGCCTGCGCGGGCGCCGCGCGCGGTGCCGCGATGCGGGAACGGTGGGTGAACATTCGCCGCCCTTAGCGCGGACTTAGCACTTACAATGGGCAGCCCTGCATGAACGCCCACTTTACCCGTCTCTCATGAACGAATACGCTCTGCTGCCCTGGATTGTCGTCCCTCTGGCCTATCTGATCGGCTCCCTGCCCTTTGCCGTCATCGTCAGCAAGATCATGGGCTTACAGGACCCGCGCCAATACGGTTCCGGCAACCCGGGCGCCACCAACGTGCTGCGTACCGGCAACAAGGCTGCCGCCGCCCTGACGCTGCTGGGCGATGCCGCCAAAGGCTGGCTGCCGGTATGGGCCGTGCGCCATTGGGGGCCGGAATACGACCTGGGAGCCAGCGTCCTGGCCTTCACGGCCATTGCCGTCTTTCTTGGCCACCTGTTTCCGCTGTTCCTGGGTTTCAAAGGCGGCAAGGGCGTCGCCACGGCCCTGGGCGTCCTGCTGGGCCTGACCCCCTGGCTGGCACTGCTGGTCATCCTGACCTGGCTGGCTTCCGCGCTGATCTGGCGCTATTCGTCGCTGGCGGCGCTGATCGCGGCCCTGGCGGCGCCGCTGTACTACATTCTCGGTTCCGGCCTTGCCTGGCGCGCCAGCATGGAAGTCGGCACCGCCATTGTCGCCATGACGCTGCTGCTATTCGTCCGGCACCGCGCCAATATCGAGCGCCTGCTTGCCGGCAAGGAAAGCCGTATCGGCCAGAAAAAGGAACATGGCGGCAATGCCACGATTTCCGGGAAAATCCGCCCCAATGCCGCCGCCCGCAAGGAACGCAAGCGTTAAGCATGCTGGAATCGCGTCACCGCCAGGATGACGCAAGAGCCGCGCCAGGTTTCCCCGGCACCATAAAAAATGCCCGCCATGTGAATGACGGGCATTTTTTTGCCTGACGGCAGCAGCGCGCCGCCTAACGTGGCAGCGAAACGTCCGCCAGATCCCAGCGGGGCCGCACGGTAAAGGCATGCGCCAGGCTGGTGTCAGGATCATCGTCTGGCGACCATAGCCCCGTCTGCACCCGCTGGGCGGCGGCAAAGGCAATCATCGCGCCATTATCGGTACACAAAGCCAGCGGCGGGAAAAAGGCTTCTCCCTTGAGGGGCTTGAGCGCGGTTTCAAGGCGCTGGCGCAACAAGCGGTTGGCGCCCACGCCACCGGCCACGACCAGGCGCTTGAGGCCAGTCTGTTTCAAGGCCTTGGCCGCCTTGGCGATCAGCACTTCCACAATCGCCTGCTGCGTGGCAGCCGCCAGATCCGCCCGGGTCTGCTCGTCCATGGCGCCCTGGGCATTGGCTGCCTTCACTTTGGTCAGTACCGCCGTTTTCAGGCCGCTGAAACTGAAATCAAGGTCCTTGCTGTGCAGCATGGGGCGCGGCAATTCGAAACGGCTCGCGTCGCCATGCTCAGCCAAGGCCGACAAGGCCGGCCCGCCGGGATAGCCCAAGCCCAGCAGCTTAGCGCTCTTGTCAAAGGCTTCGCCAGCCGCGTCATCCAGTGTTTCACCCAGCAATTCATAGCGGCCCACGCCATCCACACGCATCAATTGCGTATGCCCGCCACTCACCAGCAGCGCCACAAACGGAAACGCCGGTTGCGGCGTGGCCAGGCGCGGCGAGAGCAAATGCCCTTCCAGGTGATGAATGGGAATGGCCGGCACGCCCAGCGTCCAGGCCATGGACTGCGCCACGCTGCTGCCCACCAGCAAGGCGCCAGCCAGGCCGGGGCCAGCCGTATAGGCAATGGCATCGACATCCGTCAAGGCCAGGCCTGCCTGAGACAGCACTTCGGTCGTCAAGGGCAAGGCGCGGCGGATATGGTCGCGTGAGGCAAGTTCAGGCACCACGCCGCCGTAATCGGCGTGCATGGCGATTTGTGTATGCAAGGCGTGAGCCAGCAGCCCGCGCTCCGTACAGACGACGGCTACGCCGGTCTCGTCACAGGAGCTTTCGAATCCCAAGATGATCATGCGGCGGCAGTTTACATCCAAATCCTGCGTTTCTTTCAGTGCCGTTCACGGAAAACGCTGCATACCTGTGTGAAAAGTGGTAATTTCTGCGCGGTTTTCGGCAGGCTTTCATTGGTGCGGCCAATCAACGAAAATGCCAGCTGCGCAGCCAGACAAACCGGCACTGCCGCCTGCCTGCTTACGCCTGGCCCGGCCAACCCACGCCCACTGCGGGCTAAGGCGTGCCGCGCGCTTGCGAACTTGTGATACTGCCAATACTGCCCGCCTGCCTGGCCCTTCATCGACCTACTCTCTGGAACCCCCATGCTGGAGCAACTCTTCAAACTACGTGAGCACGGCACCAATGTGCGCACTGAGATCATCGCCGGGATCACGACCTTCCTGACGATGTCCTACATCATTTTCGTTAACCCGGACATCCTGTCTTCGACCGGCATGGACCGCAATGCAGTCTTCGTGGCGACCTGCCTGGCAGCCGCCCTGGGTTCGGTCATTATGGCGCTGGTTGCCAACTGGCCCATCGGCATGGCGCCCGGCATGGGGCTGAACGCCTTCTTCGCGTTCACGGTCGTGGGCACCATGGGCTACAGCTGGCAGCAAGCGCTGGGGGCCGTTTTCATTTCCGGCGTGATCTTCATTGTCCTGACCGCCACCGGCATCCGCGCGTGGCTGATCGCGGGCATCCCCAAATCGCTGCGCAGCGCCATCGCTGCAGGGATAGGCCTGTTCCTGGCGATCATCGCGCTCAGCACCTCCGGCATCATTGTGGCCCACCCGGCCACCAAGGTCGCCCTGGGTGATATGCACCACCATGCCCCGCTGATGGCGCTGGGCGGCTTTTTCCTGATCGCCATTCTGGATGCCCTGCGCGTGCGCGGCGCGATCCTCATCGGCATTCTGGCCATCACCGTCCTGTCGATGCTGCTGGGCTACAACGACTTTGCTGGCGTGTTCTCCGCGCCGCCCAGCATTCTGCCCACCTTCATGCAGCTCGATATCATGGGCGTGCTGCAAACCGGCTTCATCAGCGTGATTCTGGTATTCGTTCTGGTGGAAGTGTTCGACGCCACCGGCACGCTGGTTGGCGTGGCCAAGCGCGCCGACCTGCTGCCTGAAGGCAAGCCCAACCGTCTGGGCCGCGCCTTGTTCGCCGACAGCACTGCCATCATTGCCGGTTCCGCGCTGGGCACCAGCAGCACCACGGCCTTCGTCGAAAGCGCCTCCGGCGTGCAGGCTGGCGGCCGCACCGGCCTGACCGCGCTGGTCGTGGCCGTGCTGTTCCTGGCCGCGCTGTTCATCGCGCCGCTGGCAGGTTCCGTGCCGGCCTATGCCACCGCCCCTGCGCTGCTGTATGTCGCCGGTCTGATGATGCGCGAAATGACGGACATCAACTGGAATGACATCACGGAAGCCACCCCGGCAGCACTCACCGTGCTGATGATGCCTTTCACGTACTCCATCGCCAACGGCTTGGCCTTCGGCTTCATCAGCTACGTCATCCTGAAAACCGGTACCGGCCGCATCCGCGACGTCCATCCCGCGACCTGGGTCGTGGCGGCGCTGTTTGTCATCCGTTACGCGTTCTTCGCTGGCTAAACTGGCGGCGGACGCCTCCTGCGTCCGCCGCGCCGCTCTCGCCGCACTCGTCTTTACTGCACGCGTCTTTACCGCACGCGGCTTGCTGCCCTATTCTTTCCGCCCGGTCAAAAGGCGTGGGACAGCGAAAATACGGCACCTGGGCGGCCTGATTTTCTGCCGCTGCGGGTGGGCAGCCAGTCACTGGCGCTGGCGCCCGCCACGGCCAGCCCCAGCACCCAACCGCTCAGGTCTTTGCTGACCCCCAGGCGATAGTCCACATAGTGACCGATGCCCTCACCCTCCATATCCACCTGGTTTTTCAGTTTCTGGTAACCCAGGTGCGCATCCAGCCCCCAACCATTGCCCAAATCGACATTGGCGGCCGCATCCAGATACCAACTGCCCTTGCTATCCGGCGTATTGAAAAAATCGCTAGGGGAATAGCTATATTTGAGGCTGAACATCTCGATGCTCAAGCCCAGATACAGATCGGTATTGTTGAAATTTCCGCCCTTGCCCGCGACCGGCGTCTTGTCGGAGCCGGGATACCAATATTGCAAGACGCCAATGTCCAGGCCCAGCCCGTGGCCCAGCTCCCCCCGCCAGCCGCCATAGAAATCCACTTCCAGATTGGCCTGATTGAAGACATTGTCCGCCACGTTGGCATTCCAGTTGCCCAGGTAAAAGCCGGAAGCATGGCTTAGCTCTAAGCCCAGTTGCGCCGCCGGTCGGAAGTTGGTCTGGGAATAGCCGCGGAAACGGTAGTCATTGGTGATGGCGGCATTGCCGCTCAGGGTGAATCCGGCCCCGAGACGGGTGCCGCTGCCCGTTGCGCTATCGGGTCCGGTATCGGTATCAGTCTGGCCTTGGGGTTCAGCCCTGGCGGGCGGCGCGCCCAAGGCCAGGCCCAGCGCGGCGGTGGCCAGCGAAGCAAGTAGCAAGGTTTTCATCATGGTGGCATCCAGGCAGTAGGAAAAAGCATGGCCTCAGGCCATGGCGCCCTGCCCGCCGTCCCGTCTTCCGGGCGCCCAGGCAGGCCGCTATGTTTTCCTAAGCATTTTTCATGCCAACCCGCCCAGAACCGGCGCGGCGGCTGGCGCCGGCACGTTCAGGTGCTGCTCATGATCCGTTCACGGCTTGTTTATGTCTCGTTTATGCCTGACTAATGGCACGTACATGGCCTGTACATGGCCCCCGCATGGCCTCTGTATGCCAGAGTTTGCTTCGCAATGGTGCGCATAGGCCCTGGCTTTATGCGCCAAAAGCAGGCGTTCAGGCCGGCGCGCCGGTGCCGCCGGCAGCGTCCTGAACCTTCCAAGGGGCTTTTCCGCGTGTCATGTCCATCAGGCCCCGATGAACGGCGTCCAGCGCGCTTTCAGGCACTTTCAGCATCCAGGAAACACCTTCGCCATCATAGGTTTCCGCCATGATCTCCGCGCCCTGGCCAAGCACAAAGGCCTGGGCGCGTGCCAGTTCAGCGAATACGACGGCAGTTTCCACCAGGCGGCTGGGAATAATCACGCGTTTGGGCGCGAGCCGCAGGCATTGCGCCGCGGCACCCGAATAGGCGCGCACCAGCCCGCCTGCCCCCAGTTTGATGCCGCCAAACCAGCGGATGACCAAAACGGCCACCTGGTCCAGCCCCTGGCCCTCTATGGCTTGCAGAATAGGCCGCCCCGCCGTGCCGCCAGGTTCGCCATCGTCATTGAAACGATATTGCGCGCCGATACGGTAAGCCCAGCAATTGTGGGTGGCCTCCGGGTCGCTGGCTGCCGCAAAATGCGCCATGGCCTGGCCGACATCATCCACAGGCCAGGCCAGCGCGAGGAAGCGGCTTTTTTTGACGTCTTCCTCGTAACTGGCCGGGCCTTCCAGGGTGCTGATGGGCATGCTCACCGCGCCACCCGAGATCAGCCAGCCACGCCCTTGGAGGCCAGCAACTCTTCGTAGGTACCGCGGTAATCATTGATCTGGCCGCCTTCCTGGATTTCGAAGATGCGC
>NZ_JBQEKA010000111.1:0-9252 GCF_052103615.1 Kerstersia sp.
ATCAGCATGCGGCCCAGGCGGCCGCCCTGCGCGCTGCCGCCCCCATGGCACCCGCGGCGCCTGCCGCACCCGCCAAAGCGGGCACCCCCGCCGCCCCTGCCAACACTCAGGGCGACTGAGGGCAACTGAGGGCAACTACGGACAACTCAGGGCGACTACAGGCAACTAAGCGCCAACCATCGCAATCCGGGCTGGGCTGCTCGTCTGCCCGAAAAAAACGGCCTGTCTGCGCTGGCAGACAGGCCGGATAGCCCTCCCGCCGCACCGATGGCTAATCGTGCGCCGGACCGCGCAGCTGGCGGCGCCAGCGATCTATGCAACGGCTACGGAACGAGCTACAGAGCGGGCTACGGAACTGGCGACAGAGCGGACTAAAGAGCGGACTAAAGAGCGGGCAAGGAAACTGAACCGAGCGGTTCAATTATTGCTGCCCGGTGTAATGTTGCACCAGTTCACGGGCTTCCTGGACCAGCGCCGCACCATCCATGCCTTTGGCGGATACTTCCTGGATCCACTCTTTGGTCACCGGCTCGGTCGCCATTTTCCAGATATCGGTTTGCGCCGCGCTGATGGCATAGACCTCATTTCCCCGGGCAATCGCCAGTTCACGGCCCACCGCATCGGCCGCCTGGAAACGGGCAGCGACCCAGGCGGACATCTCACGCCCGCTATTGGCATCTATCACCTGTTTCTGCCCGGGCGTCAGGCTGTCGTATTTGCGCTGATTCATGACGTAAATCATCGTGGCCGTCGTCATGGCGCTATTGCCTGCCGTTTCAACGCTATAGCGGGTCAGCTCATGGGCCTTGGTCGCCGGCAAGACTTCCCAGGGCACCAGGGCGCCGTCTATCACCCCCTTGGACAGGCTCTCGGCCATCTGCGGCACAGGCATGCCTACCGGCGTCGCCCCCAGCGCGGCCAGGATCTTATTGCCCAGTCTGGAAGGCGCCCGGATCTTCAGGCCGCGCAAATCTTCCAGGGTTTCCACCTTTTTGTCGCGCATGTGCAGCTGATTGGCGCCGTTCACCCAGACAGCCAGGGGTTTGACCCCCTGGAATTCTTTGCCCGCATGTTTTTCCACAAAATCCCAAATGGCGCGCGCAGACGGTTCGTGCGCCGTCGTCAGAAATGGCAGCTCAAACACCTCCGATACCGGAAAGCGGCCAGGGGTATAGCCCGGCAGCGTCCAGACAATATCGGCCACACCGTCTCGCACCTGATTGAAGAGCTGCGCGGAGGTGCCGCCCAATTGCAGCGCCGGGTAAATCTGGCATTTCAGTTCACCCTGGGATTCCGCTTCGATTTTCTCGCACCAGGGCACAATGAAAGTCGTGTGGGCCGCGGATGCCGGGGGCAATTGATGCGCCACCTTGAGCACGACCGGCGCGGCGGTGGCGCTGGCGCCCAACGCCAGCAGACAGACGGCCAGCGCAGATGTTTTGTATGAAATCATGGTTTGTCTCCTTGAATAAACCGCTATGCAGCGGCAGATGCGGTCTCTGAGGACCGCCGTTTTTTGACCATGGATGGTTGAGCAAAAACCTGACACGCCAGCCCCCGGCTGCCGGCCGGGCACTGGCATGGCAGCGTCATGCGCCAGATTCGCCTTGATCCCAAGCGGGTTTGCCCGCGTCCTTGCCCGCAACGGAATACAGCGCGCCGGGCGCATTACGGGTTTGCTGGAATTGCGCCAGTGTTTCCCCCCGCATGGCGGCATAAATATGCAGATTGGAAACCCCGATCACAGCCCCCAGCTTTTCCAGCAGAAAGAAGGAAGCGCCGTAATGGATCAGGCCGCGCCAGTCGCGCTCGCGGATCAGCCGGCACTCTTCGTCGCTCAACGCTGCAGCGCGGAAACATGACTCCTGGTCACGCAGGAAGGCGGCCCGTTGCGCAGGCTGCGTCAGGCCGTGCAGGAACTGGTTGATCCGATAGCCATGCACGCTGCGCGCCAGGTCATAGGGATAGGTGCCCGGCAGAGCGTCAGCCCCGGCCCACTCGCGCGCCATATGTTCACGGTGGCGCGCCAGCGTGGCAGGCAAAGGCTTGGCGGCTGCTTCATTTTCATAAATGGCGGTGGCAATCCCCGTCATGGACGGCAGGTAATAGCTTTGATGCACTTTCCGGATACTGGCCGACAAGGCGCCGCGCATCACCAGCCACATGATGACTTCCGCGCCTTCCAGCCCGCCCAGCTCGGCATATTCGGCCAGCGTCATGCGCGTCAGGTATTCCGGGTCTTTTTCGATCAGCGTCATGAACTGCTCATCCCAGGCCGGATTATTGAATCCGGCGCGTTCGCCGTGCACCTGATGCGATAAGCCCCCGGTCGCCACAATGGCGACACGCAAATCGTCCGGATAGCTTTCGATAGCGCGGCGCAGCGCCTGCCCCAAGCGGTAACACCGGCGCGCCGTTGGAATGGGCGCCTGCAAGACACCGATTTGCAAGGGCACGATAGGCAGCGGCCACGCCGGCTGCGGCGGGCACATAACGGACAACGGCGAGAAGCAGCCATGATCCAGCGCCTTGCCCTGAAAAAACGACATATCGAACTCGTCGCTCATCAGCGACTGCCCCACATGGCGCGCCAGGGCCGGATGTCCGGGCACCGCCGGCAGATCCCTAGGCCCGCCCCCTTCATCCGCGACCTCGTAGCGGTCGCCCACGCCCAGCGCGAACGCGGAATAGTGATCGAAAAAGAAGGACGTCACATGGTCATTGAAAATGAATAGCAACACATCCGGCTGCCGTTCGCGCAGCCACGCCTGAACCGGCGCGAAACCCTCGAAAATAGGCGCCCATACCGGGTCACCGCGCTTATCGCCATCAAAAGCGAAACCGATGGTGGGGGTATGTGATGCGGCAATGGCGCCAATGATCCTGGCCATATTGAAACTCTCCTGTGTCTGGCGGCTGCGGTGCGCTGAAGCACCTGTCATGGCTTGGTATTATTTGCCGTCCGCCCGGCAGCGCACAGATGCTGGTCCGGCTATCGTGATAACCAAATGGAATCCCGGGTTTTCACTCATTCCCTATCCCTCAGCAGGAGCATGCCCATGAAACTGGCTGCATTGCATGCCTTGGTCGCTGCCGTCGAAGAAGGCAGCCTGCGCGGTGCGGCTCGCCGTATCGGCGCATCCCAGCCGGCGCTGACCAAAACCATACGCGAACTGGAACTGGAGCTGGGCAGCTCACTGCTGCTGCGCACCTCACGCGGCGTGCAGGCCACGGCGCAAGGCAAAGTGCTGTATGAACGCGCCCTGAAAGCCACGCGCGAACTCAGTCTCGCCGTCGATGAAATCCACCAGATGCGCGGCCATATGGCCGGTGACCTGCATCTCAGTGCCGTGCCGGTCGCGGTCATGCTGCTGGTGCCGGAATTGCTGCGCACTTTCGGCCAGGCCTATCCGGATGTCCGCCTGCGCGTCAGCGAAGAACTTTATGTCGCGCAATTGCAGCGCCTGCGCACCCAGGAAGTCGATATCACAGTCGGCGGCATTCCCAGCGACCTGCCCCCGGGTGAATTTGTCGTCGAACCCCTGATCCGCACCACCATGGTGCCCACTGCCCGCCTGGGTAGCCGCTGGCTGCAAGCCCGCAGCCTGCAAGACCTGCAACATGCCCGCTGGGTCTTCACCGGGGCCCGGGGCGAGTCCGGCTATGCCCGCGCGCTCTATGAAAGCCATGGCCTGACCGCGCCGCCAGTCGGCGCCATCGTCAATTCAACGCTGGCCCTGCTGTCCCTGGTTGCGACCGGCGACTATGTCGGCCTGATGCCCAGCCAGATCGCCAGCCACCCCCTGGCCGCTCCTTTCATTGCCGTCATCCCGATCGAGGAACACGGCCATGCGCTGGAAATCGGCGCCATTCTGCGCAGCGATGCCGCGCCCTCCCCGCTGCTGCGGCATGTCATGACGCACCTGCACCGGGCAGCGCATCATATCGAACACCCCGGCGCCTAAGCGGCAGCATCGCGCAAGAAACTCGCGGCTAAAGCGCAGCCCGCGCCCAGCCGCTTGCCTGCCGCCGGTTTCAAGACTCCGCCGCCGCGGCCTCTCCCGCTTGCGCCCGGCGCCGCTGCGCCCGCAGCCGCAACTGTCCGGCAATCCCCGCGGGGAAGAAATACACACTGAGCACGAACAGCACACCGAACCAGAGCAGCCAGCGTTCCGGCGCAGCCAGCGCCGCCAGCAAGGACCCTTCCGGCAAGGGCGCGGAAATTGCCTTGAGCACATCCTGCAGATAATTCTGCGCCAGCAAAAAGGCCACAACGCCGACCACGGAGCCGTACAAAGTCCCCATGCCGCCAATCACGCACATCAGCAGAATAAAGACCATCAGCTCGAAGTTCAGTGTGTTTTCCGGGTTGACGTATCGGTTGAACAGGGCAAACAAGGCCCCAGCCAGGCAAGCCAGCAATGAGGCAAAACAAACGGCGGCCGTCCGGTACAGCACCGTCCGGTAACCCAAAGCCTGCGCCCGGAATTCATTTTCCCGAATGGCTTGCAGTACCCGGCCGAAAGGCGAGTTGACGACACGCAGCAGCCCCAGAAACACCACGGCGCTCACCCCGAAGACCAGGTAATACATCAGGATCCTGCCTGTCAGCTTCACCTGGAAGCCAGCCTCGCGCCAGGCCTCGGCCAGGCCTGCGCTGCCGCTCAGCCAGGCGCTCAGAAAGCGCCCTGGGCTCCAGCCGGGCAGCACGGCGTCGCTGAAGCGCCAGGCCGGCCCCAGTTCACGCGGCACGGACACTCGCAGGCCGTCTTCGCCCCCCGTCACGGCATAAAGCTGGTTGACCAGGCTCAGAAAGGCGAATGCCACTGCCAGGGTCACCAGCGCAAAGAAAATCGCCTTGACGCGCAGCGACAGCAGGCCCAGCAGCAAGGACAGCACCAGTGTCAGCAGCAAGGCAGCTGCCAGCCCGATGAAGACCGCGCCTATCGTGCTGTCATAGGCCGTCAATGCCATCGCCACGCCATACGCGCCAATGCCGAAGAACATCGTATGCGCGAACGACACAATCTGGGTATAGCCCAGCATCAGGTCATAGGACGCTACCACAATGATGAAAATACAGATCATCCCCAGCATGGTGAACGCCCGCGTGCCGTCAAACAGAAAAGGCCCCAGCGCCAGGCAGAACAGAATCACTGACAGCAAAACCGCCAGCATGCGGCTGCGCGGCAAATCGGCGGACAACAGATTTTTCAGCATCTCGTTTTCCTATCAGCCTAGACCTTGATGACGGGAATCAGGCCCTGCGGGCGCCACATCAGCACCGCCACCATCAACCCGACCGTCGCCACCGCCGCCAGCCGGGGTTCCAGATAGCCGACATAAAGGTTGATCAGGCCCACCATCATGGCGCCGTAAAAACAGCCGCGAATGGAACCCAGGCCGCCCAGAATGATGACGACGATCACGGAAATCATCAGTTCGTCCCCCATCTGCGGAAAGATGATCTCGCGGTACATCCCCCACATGGCGCCCCCCAGCCCTGCCAGCGCCGAGCCGGCCACAAACACCCCCAGGAACAGCAGGCGAATCCGGTAGCCATGGATTTCCACCATTTCCCGGCTCTCCACGCCCGCGCGGATCAGGATGCCCAGGCGCGTGCGCTCTATCACCCAGCGCAAACCGCCATAGACGGCCAGGCCGACCACGACGGCGGCCAGCCGGTATTTTTCCAGCGCCATGCCCCCTATCACCACGGCACCGCGCAGCACCTCCGGGCGGGGCACCGGTATTTCCCGATGGCCCCAGATGACTTCTATCAATTCAAACACCACGATGGCGCCGCCGACCGTCATCAGGATCTGCTTCAGATGGTCGCCATATACCGGGCGGATCACCAGCCGCTCGAACACCAGGCCCAGACAGGCGGCCAGCAGCGCGCCCAGGCCCAAGGCGCACAGCACCGCCAGCAAATTGGCCGCGGCGGAACTGCTGCGCGCAGCCTCGCCCAGCCACATGCCCAGCACCGTCATGCCGGCAAAGGCGCCTACGGAAATAAACGCGCCATGGGCCAGGTTGAGCACATTCATCAGGCCGAATGTCAGGCTCATGCCGGAGGCCATCAGGAACACCATGGCCCCCATGGCCAAACCGCTGACGGTCAGCACCGCCCAGGTCCTGGGGGCCATCAAGGCCAGCGGCAACAGCAGCATCAGCCCCAGCAGGAACACATGCGGATGGGTTGACGGCAGGCGCAGCAGGCGGCGCAGCAGCGGCGCCCCGGCCTGTTCCTCTACGGTTTTTGTCATGCTTGATGCAGGCATTTTCTATCGCCCCCTGTCACGCTATTGATGAGCGCCCAGCCCGAGGCCCAGCAACTGATGCTGTAGCGCTTCGTCACGGGCCAGGTCAGCCATGCTGCCGGTATGCACAATGCGGCCATCGTTCATGACCGCCACGGATTCGCCCAGACGGCGAGAAAAATTGAAATTCTGCTCCACCAGCAGAATGGATACCCGCTGCGACTTGAGCTGCTCGAAGGCATCGGCCAGATCATTGATGATGGCAGGCGCCAGGCCTTTGGTCGGCTCATCCACCAGCAACAGCTCGCGCGGTTCAATCACCGCCCTGGCAATGGCCAGCATCTGCTTCTGCCCGCCCGACAGGTTGCCTGCGGGGCGGTCCCAGAACTTCTTCAATGGCGGAAACACCCCCAGTATCCATTCCAGCCGGTCGGGGTCCATGGCGCCGCCTATCGCGGCCAGCACCAAATTTTCGCGTACCGTCAGCATGCCGAAAATCCCCATGTTTTCTGGCACGAAGGCAATCCCCCGTCTGGCAATGGCTGGCGTGCTCACACCCTTCAGGCTCTGCCCCTGAAAGCGCAGTTCCCCCTGGGTAATGCTGGTCAGCCCCATGATGGTACGCAGCGTGGTGCTCTTGCCTGCGCCATTACGCCCCAGCAGCACGGTCAGTTCGCCTGCCGGCACCGCCAGGTCCACGCCATGCAGAATATGGTAGCGGCCGATATCCGCATGCACATCCGACAATTGCAGAATGGGCGCCTTGGCGGCTGGGGAATCAAAGGTCTGCGCTGTGCTCATACCGCCCCCGCTGCCGCGCCCAGATAGGCTTCCTGCACCAGCGGCGAGGCGATCACCGCCGCCGGTTCGCCATCGGCCACCAGCTGGCCGTTATGCAGCACCACTATCCGGTCCGCCAAAGCCCGCACCACATCCATTTTGTGCTCCACCAGCAAAATCACCTTGTTCTGCCTGCGCTTGATGTCTGCAATCAAATCAAGAATGACAGGCACCTCATCCACACTCATGCCCGCCGTCGGCTCGTCGAACATAAAGACTTCCGGTTCCAGCGCCAGCATCAGGGCCACTTCAAGCTTGCGCTGATCGCCATGAGACAGGCTGACCACGGCGGCATCAGCGCGCTGGCCCAGGTTGACCTGCTCCAGGTAGGCCGCTGCGCGCTCGCTGATATCACGCCGCCGTGCCGCCATCTGCCAGAAAATATGGCCGATGCGGTGGCGCGCGGCCACAGCCAGCCGCACGTTTTCCTGCGCCGACAGGTTGGGAAACAGATTGGTCAATTGGAAAGCCCGCCCCAGGCCGCGGTCGGCGCGCGCGGCAGCACCCAAGGCCGTCACGTCTTCACCTTGCACCCAGACACTGCCTGCGCTGGCCCGCAACTGGCCGGAAATCAGATTGAACCAGGTCGTTTTCCCTGCCCCGTTAGGGCCGACGATGGCTGTCAGCGTGCCGGCATGAAATGCGCAGGACACCTGGTCCACCGCAGTGTGCCCGCCGAAGCGTATCGTCAGGCCGCGAGTTTCCAGGACCGGTGCGGCGGCACTGGCGCTCTTTTGCCTGGACATGGCATATCTCCTGAACGAAGCAATGCAAAAGTGCCGGACACCAGCGGCGCCCGGCGGCGGATTCAACGCGTGTTGCGCACAGGAATATTCATTTCTTCGAGCGGAATCTCGCGGACCAGCTCAGGCACGCCCGCCGTCACGGCGCGGTCGGCAAACCAATCCTTGCGGTCCTCGCGCTTGATGCGAAAGTGGTACATGGATTGCAAGGCTTGCTGGTCTTCCGGACGGATCAGCATCTCTCCCTTGGGCGTATCAAACCGCAGGCCGGAGAAGGCCTTGAGCAAGGCTTCCGTATCGCTGTTGCCGCCGCTCTTTTCCAAGGCCGCCACGATGGCCATGGCCTGGGCAAAGCCCTGGGTGGTGAAGAAATCCGGCGCAGCCTGGTAACGCTAGAAATGCTCGGCGACAAACCAGTCATTGATCGGATTTTTCGGCGATTCGAAATAATAGAACCCGGCCCCTTCCATGCCCTCCAGGTCCGCATACGGCACCAAGGCCGGCAGGATATTGCCGCCAGCCGCCAGGCGGATGCCATGACGTTCGGGCTGCAAATCCTGAATACGCGCCAACGGGCTGGTCGCGCCCGCCCAAATGGCAAAAATGAACTTTCCTTGCTCACAATCCTGGCGGTTTTCCAGGGCGCCAAACAAACGCTGCGCGGCAGCGGTAAAATCCGTGGCGTCGGTCGGCAGATATTCCTCGTGGACCAGTTTCCCACCCGTCGGTGCCAGCGCTTCACGATAGGCGGCAACACCATCGCGGCCAAACGCGTAATCCTGCGCGATGGTGGCAATACAGACGCCGGGCTTGCCCAGGGCGACGGCATTGGAAACCGCATCCTGCGAGGAATTGCGCCCGACGCGTACCACGTAGCGGTTCCATGACGCGCCGGTAATGGCGTCTGCGACCCCCTCGGGCATGATGACTCGTTCATATTCTTCCGCAATCGGCAGCGTCGCCAGCGCGACTCCGGAAGCCACCGGGCCGACGACAATATGCGCATCGTCCTCGGCATAGGCTTCCTCCACCAGCGTCCTGGCGCGCGCGGGATCGCCCTGGCTGTCCTTGCTGCTCAGAACGATAGGCCTGCCCGCCGCTTCCATGCTGCCCTGCGTGGCATATTCAAAGCCCATTTTCATGCCTGTGTTCAACTGTTGCGCATAAGCAGATAAGGGGCCGCTAAAGTCAGTAACATGTACTACCCGGAATGGATCCGCAGCAAGAGCATGGCCGCTCAGGGCGAACAGCCCCAGCAGCATGGCGGCACGGCAGGACAGGCGCTTCATGGGCAAGTCTCCTCGTCTGGGGCATCCAGTACCGGCGGACTGCCACGCGACCCCTTGGGCAAGCTACCGAAACATGAATACCTAGTCATGTTTTCTTTTAATGACAGATGGTTGTAT
>NZ_JBQEKA010000112.1:0-9123 GCF_052103615.1 Kerstersia sp.
CATATATTTAGATTAAATTAATTTAATACAATATAAACAAAGAACGGGCCTGCATAAGCAGGCCCGTTCTCAACATCACCCTAACAGGTGCTTAATCGCGCGACCGCTTGAGCGCGCAGGCGCCATCTCCCAACAAAGCCAGAGCCGCAGCAGCGACCGCCAGAAACACCGGATATTCCCAGCCGCCATTCGGATTGGAAAAACTCCAGCCATTGCTGAAATGCACCGTCGCTGCGGCCAGCAGCTGCACTGCCGCCACGGCTGCCACCCAGCGCGGGAAGATGCCCAGAATCAGCGCCACGCCCCCGAGCAGCTCAAAGGCGGTCACCGGGTAGGCCATCCAGCCCGGGAAACCGACGGATTCGAAGAAACCCGCCGTTCCCGGCAAGGTGAAAACCAGCAGCTTGGTCAGGCCGTGGGCCAGATACATGATGCCTAGCGCCAAACGCAGCAACAGCGCCGCGTAAGGGGCGGTATTGATGGCAACAGCCCTCTGTTGATGATCGTTCATGATGTGTGTTCCTTGAATTGAGAGAGATCCAGCCCATGGCCGGCAAGCTGGCGGCGCATCCCGCCGCAGCGCGCCTGGCCGCCACGCACGACTAACTTGAAAAAAACCTGCCTGCTTTACTGCGCGCCCGGCTGCGCCGGCGCCCCCCAGGCATATGACTCCATCGCCAGCACGCCATACGTTACACCGCCATCGAAGACTTGCACCGTTTCATCCGCCTCTGCCGCGCCGGCGGCAATCAGCAAAGGCAAAAAATGCTCTTCGGTAGGATGGGCCCGCACGGCTTGCGGCGCCAAACGGCGATAGTCCGCCAGCCGCTGCCAATCCTGCGCCTGCACGGCATCCCTGACCCAGCGCGTAAACGCCACGGCATAATCCTCGGCCTCGCCCGTGCCCGAGGCCCCCGCCTCGCGGCTGATTTCATACAGATTATGGGTCAGACTGCCCGAGGCCAGAATCAAGACGTTTTCGTCACGCAACGGACGCAAAGCCCGGCCCAGCGCCAAGGCCGCATGCGTATCCAAAGGATAAGGCAGGGCAAGCTGAAACACCGGCACATCGGCATCAGGGTAGAGGTAGCGCAAAGGCACCCAGGCGCCATGATCCAGGCCGCGCGTGTCGTCCAGGCCGGCTGCGATACCGGCCTGCTGCAAGCGCTGCACGATACGCGCCGCCAAGGCGGGCTCCCCCTGGGCCGGGTATTGCAAGGTGTATAGCTCCGCCGGAAAACCGCCGAAATCATGAATGGTTTCCTGCTCTGCGGCGGCGCTGACCAAGGCGCCGCCACGCGTCATCCAGTGCGGCGAAATCACGACAATAGCGGACGGACGGGCCAGCGCGGCGCCCAAGGCACGCAACTGCGGGCCGGCCAGACCAGGCTCCACAGCGAATGTCGGGGACCCATGGGAAACAAACAACACGGCTTGTTTGGCAGACATGCTTCACTCCTTTATCAAGCTGGCTGCCCGGCTGCCATCCAGAGAATGAATGCGGCATGCCGGCCAGGCCAGTGAAAACCGCCGATGAAGACACCGGCGCCCTGCGCGGATGAAACTGAGATCCCAACGCAGGACCAATGAAGTGAATTGTAGAGAGAATGAATCAGGCAATAAATATGCCGCAAAACAATTCAATGTCTCTATTTTAGAGACAATAAAATGCCTATTCGCGGGCTAAGGCCCCCGGCGTCTAAAGGGCCTGGGTCATCCAGCTGGCACCAGCGCCATAGCCCGCCAGCTTGGCTTCCACCGTGCTGCCAGGCTGAACCTGCACCGGTTCAAAGCCATGCCGCAACCAGTAGGCCCGAGCATGCCCCAGCGAGACCAGCGCGGCGCGCCGCATGCCAGCCAATTGCGCCCACTGCCTGCCAAATTTCAGCAATCCGCTGGCCACCCCGCGCCCTGCCATGTATGGCGCCACGGCGCAATCATGCAAAAACCAGGTATCGGCGGCGGGCGGCAAGCCTTCAAGCCTGGCATTGAGAGCGGGCGGCAGACCGGTATCCCAGGGATAGGAAATCAGATAGCCGCATACCTTGGCATTCTCGGCGCGCGCCACCCAGCAACTCGTTGCGGCCAGCGCCAGACGATTGGTATAGAAAGCTTCATCTTCCAGAATATCGGCCTCATAGACCTGAGCCTGCAAGTCCAGCACGGCATCCAGATCTTCCAGACGCATCGTCTCGATATGAACCGGCGTCATGACAACTCCATAAAAAAACAAACCCCCATGCCGCCCGAGGCAACATGGGGGAGTCAAGCCCGCCACGCAATGCGTGGCGGCAACTTGTACGGGGATTACTCCTCGGGCGTTTCGGGATTGCTGGCTTGCAGCGACACGTTCTCGAACGGGTTGCCGCTGGGCGGCAGGGGATCGTCCTCGAACGGGTTGGCCTGCGCACGGGCGGCTTCGCGCTCTGCAGCCTCGAAGCTTTCCTTTTCCTTGCGGGCGCCGTGGTAGGCCAGGCCTGTCCCTGCCGGGATCAGACGGCCCACAATGACGTTTTCCTTCAAGCCGCGCAGATCGTCGCGCTTGCCCATGATGGCCGCTTCGGTCAGCACCCGGGTGGTTTCCTGGAAGGAAGCCGCCGAGATGAACGAATCGGTCGAGAGCGAAGCCTTGGTAATACCCAACAGCACGTTTTCGTAGGTCGCGGGACGCAAATCTTCCGCATCCATACGATCGTTGGCATTGAGCAGTTCCGAACGCTCAACCTGTTCGCCAGGGATGAAGTCGGTATCACCGGCATCCACGACATGCACGCGGCGCAGCATCTGGCGCACGATCACTTCAATGTGCTTGTCGTTGATCTTCACGCCTTGCAGACGGTACACGTCCTGGACTTCGTCAACGATGTAGGACGCCAGCGCTTCGATACCTTGCAAACGCAGGATATCGTGCGGGTCGGCCGGGCCATCGACGATCATTTCGCCCTTGTTCACCACCTGGCCGTCGTGCACCAGCACCTGCTTTTCCTTCGGAATCAGGAACTCGTGCGCCACGCCTTCCATGTCGGTGATGACCAGGCGCTGCTTGCCCTTGGTGTCCTTACCGAACGATACCGTACCCGTGACTTCGGCCAGCAGACCGGCATCCTTGGGCGAACGGGCTTCGAACAGCTCGGCCACACGCGGCAGACCCCCGGTAATATCGCGGGTCTTCTGCGATTCCTGGGGAATACGCGCCAGCACTTCACCGATGGAAACGTCCTGGCTGTCGCGCACGGTAATCAGCGCGCCCACCGGGAACGAAATATTCACCAGGTGATCGGTGCCCGGGATGCGGACTTCCTCGCCCTGCTCATTGAGCAGCTTGATCTGCGGACGCAGCGCCTGCTTGCCGCCACGCGTCTTGGGCGTAATGACAACCAGCGTTGACAGGCCGGTCACTTCATCGACCTGCTTGGCAACCGTCACGCCTTCTTCGATGTTCTCGAAGCGCACCTTGCCGACGTATTCCGACACGATGGGACGGGTAAGCGGATCCCACGACGCCAGACGCGCGCCAGCCTGGACGACATCGCCGTCACCAACCAGCACCGTTGCGCCGTAAGGCACCTTGTGGCGTTCGCGTTCGCGGCCGTTGTCATCCGAAATGACAATTTCACCGGAACGGGAAATCGCAACGCGTTCACCCTTGACGTTGGTGACATAGCGCATGGAACTGGCGAACGCGACCTTGCCGCTCACCTTGGTTTCCACGCCGCTGGCCAGTGCCGCACGCGATGCCGCGCCCCCGATGTGGAAGGTACGCATCGTCAGCTGCGTGCCCGGCTCACCGATGGACTGGGCAGCGATCACGCCGACAGCTTCGCCGACGTTAACCAACGAGCCGCGGCCCAGATCTCGCCCATAGCACTTGGCGCACAGACCATGACGAGTTTCGCAGGTCAGCGGCGTGCGGACCTTGATCTCGTCCACGCCTACGGCGTCGATCAGTTCCACCGCATCTTCGTCCAGCATAGTGCCGGCCGGGATCACGGTTTCCTGGGTGTCGGGGTTGACGATGTCGATGGCAGCCACACGGCCCAGCACGCGGTCGCGCAGGGCTTCGATGACTTCACCGCCTTCGACCAGCGCGCGCATGACGTAACCATGCGAGGTACCGCAGTCGTCGCCGCGAATCACCAGATCCTGCGTCACGTCCACCAGACGGCGCGTCAGGTAACCCGAGTTAGCCGTCTTCAGTGCCGTATCAGCCAGACCCTTACGCGCGCCGTGAGTGGAGATAAAGTACTGGAGTACGTTCAGACCTTCACGGAAGTTGGCGGTAATGGGCGTCTCGATAATCGAGCCATCCGGCTTGGCCATCAGGCCGCGCATACCGGCCAGCTGGCGGATCTGCGCAGCAGAACCCCGGGCGCCGGAGTCAGCCATCATGTAGATGGAGTTGAACGATTCCTGGCGCACTTCCTTGCCATGACGGTCCAGCACCGGCTCGGTGGCCAGCTGCTCCATCATCGCCTTGCCGACCTTATCGCCAGCCTTGCCCCAGATGTCCACGACGTTGTTGTAGCGTTCCTGCGCAGTCACCAGACCGGAGGAATACTGCTTGTCGATTTCCTTCACTTCGGCGCTGGCTTCGTCCAGGATCTTAACCTTGACGTCCGGGATCACCATATCGCCCATGGCGATGGAGATACCGGCACGCGTCGAAAGGCGGAAACCCGACTGCATCAGCTTGTCAGCGAAGATCACCGTGGCGCGCAGGCCGCAGCGGCGGAACGACTGGTTGATCAGGCGCGAGATTTCCTTCTTCTTCAAGGCGCGGTTGAGCGACTCGAAAGGCAGGCCCTTGGGCAGAATCTCGGACAGCAGCGCGCGGCCAACAGTGGTCTGGAAGCGGCGCAGCACCGGCTGGAATTCGCCGTCTTCGTCCTTCACATACTCGTTCAGACGCACGGTAATGCGGCTGTGCAGCTCGACTTCGCCGTTGTCATAGGCGCGCTGAACTTCGGCGATGTCCGTCATGAACATGCCTTCGCCCTTGCCATTGATACGCTCGCGGGTCGCGTAATACAGACCCAGCACGATATCCTGCGACGGCACGATGGACGGCTCGCCGCTGGCGGGGAACAGCACGTTGTTCGAGGCCAGCATCAGGGTGCGCGCTTCCAGCTGGGCTTCCAGCGAGAGCGGCACGTGCACGGCCATCTGGTCACCGTCAAAGTCGGCGTTGAATGCCGCGCAGACCAGCGGGTGCAGCTGGATGGCCTTGCCTTCGATCAGCGTCGGTTCGAATGCCTGAATACCCAGACGGTGCAGCGTAGGCGCACGGTTGAGCATCACCGGGTGTTCGCGGATGACCTCTTCGAGGATATCCCACACCACCGGCTCATGGCTTTCGACCATCTTCTTGGCCGCCTTGATGGTGGTCGTCAGACCCATCGCTTCCAGACGGTTGAAGATGAACGGCTTGAACAGTTCCAGCGCCATCAGCTTAGGCAGACCGCACTGGTGCAGACGCAGCTGCGGACCCACCACGATGACCGAACGGCCCGAGTAGTCCACGCGCTTGCCCAGCAGGTTCTGACGGAAACGGCCGCCCTTACCCTTGATCATGTCGGCCAGCGACTTCAGCTGACGCTTGTTGGCGCCCGTCATGGCCTTGCCACGGCGGCCGTTATCCAGCAGCGAATCCACCGCTTCCTGCAGCATGCGCTTTTCGTTGCGCAGGATGATTTCCGGCGCCTTCAATTCCAGCAGGCGCTTCAGGCGGTTGTTGCGGTTGATGACGCGGCGGTACAGATCGTTCAGATCGGAGGTCGCGAAGCGGCCGCCATCCAGCGGCACCAGCGGACGCAGGTCCGGCGGCAGCACGGGCAGCACTTCCATGATCATCCAATCCGGCTTGATACCGGACTTCTGGAAGCCTTCCAGCACTTTCAGGCGCTTGGAAATCTTCTTGATCTTGGCGTCGGACGAGGTGGCCTTCAACTCGCCGCGCAGCGTTTCCACTTCGCGGTCGATGTCGATGGAGCGCAGCAGTTCGCGCACGGCTTCCGCACCCATCAGGGCACGGAAATCGTCACCGTATTCCTCGGTCTTGGCGAGGTAATCGTCATCCGACATGATCTGGCCGCGCTTGAGCGGCGTCATGCCGGGCTCGATCACGCACCAGGCTTCAAAGTACAGCACGCGCTCGATGTCGCGCAGCGTCATGTCGAGCACCATGCCCAGGCGCGACGGCAGGCTCTTCAGGAACCAGATGTGCGCCACCGGGCTGGCCAGCTCGATGTGGCCCATGCGCTCACGGCGCACTTTGGCCACGGTGACTTCAACGCCGCACTTCTCGCAGATCACGCCACGGTGCTTCAGGCGCTTGTACTTGCCGCACAAGCACTCGTAGTCTTTGACCGGGCCAAAAATCTTGGCGCAGAACAGACCATCGCGCTCGGGCTTGAACGTGCGGTAGTTGATGGTTTCGGGCTTGCGCACCTCGCCGAAGGACCAGGAACGGATCTTTTCGGGCGACGCCAGGCCGACCTTGATCGCGTCGAACTGATCATCCTGCGAAACCTGTTTGAAAAGGTCGAGTAGCGCTTTCATTAGTTACGCTCCAAATCCATGTCGATGGCCAGGGAACGAATTTCCTTGACCAGCACGTTGAACGACTCGGGCATGCCGGCGTCGATGGTGTGATCGCCCTTGACGATATTCTCGTAGATCTTGGTACGGCCGTTGATATCGTCGGACTTCACCGTCAGCATTTCCTGCAGGGTATAAGAGGCGCCGTAGGCTTCCAGCGCCCACACTTCCATCTCCCCGAAACGCTGGCCACCGAACTGCGCCTTACCGCCCAGCGGCTGCTGGGTCACCAGCGAGTACGGGCCGGTCGAACGTGCGTGCATCTTGTCATCGACCAAGTGATGCAGCTTCAGATAGTGCATGTAGCCGACGGTGACGGGGCGCTCGAAGGGCTCGCCGGTACGGCCGTCGATCAGCCAGGCTTGCGTGCGGCTGTCGGTCAGGCGCAGCTTCTCGGCGATCTCGTCCGGATAGGCCAGACGCAGCATCAGACCGATGTCTTCTTCACTGGCACCGTCGAACACCGGCGTTGCCAGGGGCACGCCGTTCTTCAGGTTCTGCGCCATGGTGACGATTTCATCGTCCGTCAGCGTATCCAGCGCTGCCGGCGTGCCGGAGCTGTTGTACACCTTCTCGAAGAAGCCGCGCAGCTTGGCCACTTCCACCTTGCGCTCGTCTGCCAGCATCTCGGCCACACGGTAGCCCAGGCCCTTGGCAGCCCAGCCCAGGTGAACTTCCAGCACCTGGCCGACGTTCATCCGCGAAGGCACGCCCAGCGGGTTCAGCACGATGTCTGCCGGCGTGCCGTCAGCCATGTGAGGCATGTCTTCCACCGGCAGGATGCGGGACACCACACCCTTGTTACCGTGACGGCCTGCCATCTTGTCGCCAGGCTGCAGACGACGCTTGACGGCCAGGTACACCTTGACCATCTTCAGCACGCCCGGAGGCAGCTCGTCGCCCTGCGTCAGCTTCTTGCGCTTCTCTTCGAAGGCCAGATCGAACTGGTGACGCTTTTGCTCCAGCGATTCCTTGGCTTGCTCCAGCACCAGCGCATGCTGCTCATCGGCCAGGCGGATATCGAACCACTGCCAGCGGTCGGTCAGGTCAGCCAGGTATTCCTTGCTCAGCACGGAACCCTTGGCCAGCTTGCGCGGGCCGCCGTTGACGGTCTTGCCGACCAGCAGTTTCTCGATACGATCAAAGGTATCGTTTTCGACAATACGCAGCTGGTCGTTCAGGTCCTGGCGATAACGGCGCAGTTCATCGTCGATGATGGACTGGGCGCGCTTGTCGCGCACAATGCCTTCACGCGTGAACACCTGCACGTCGATGACGGTGCCGACCATGCCCGAAGGCACGCGCAGCGAGGTGTCCTTCACGTCGGAAGCCTTCTCGCCGAAAATCGCGCGCAGCAGCTTTTCTTCCGGCGTCAGCTGGGTTTCGCCCTTAGGCGTCACCTTGCCAACCAGCACGTCATCCGCACGCACTTCAGCGCCGATGTGCACGATGCCGGAATCATCCAGGCGGTTCAGTTGCAGCTCAGGCAGGTTGCTGATGTCGCGCGTGATTTCTTCTGCGCCCAGCTTGGTATCGCGGGCCACCACCGTCAGTTCCTCGATGTGAACCGAGGTATAGCGGTCGTTCGCCACCACATTTTCGGAGATCAGAATCGAGTCTTCGAAGTTGTAGCCGTTCCAGGGCATGAACGCGATCAGCATGTTCTGGCCCAGCGCCAGTTCGCCCAGATCGGTCGAAGCGCCATCGGCCAGCACGTCACCACGAGCCACCAGGTCACCACGGCGCACGATGGGGCGCTGGTTGATGTTGGTGTTCTGGTTGGAACGCGTGTACTTGATCAGGTTGTAGATATCGACGCCGACTTCGCCAGCGACGTTTTCTTCGTCATTGACGCGGATCACCACACGCTCGGCATCGACGTAATCGACGATACCGCCACGGCGGGCCTGCACGGTCGTGCCCGAGTCCACCGCAACGGTGCGCTCGATGCCGGTACCGACCAGCGGCTTTTCCGGACGCAGGCAGGGGACGGCCTGACGTTGCATGTTGGCGCCCATCAGTGCACGGTTGGCGTCATCGTGCTCCAGGAACGGAATCAGCGAAGCTGCCACGGACACGATCTGCGACGGCGCGACGTCCATGTAATGCACGTTGGCGCCCGACGTCATCATGGTTTCGCCATCTTCACGGCAGGCAACCAGATCATCGACAAAACGGTTTTCTTCGTCCAGACGCGCGTTGGCCTGGGCGATGACGTAACGGTTTTCCTCGATGGCCGACAGATAGTCGATCGTGTCGGACACCTTGCCGTCCTCGACCTTGCGATACGGCGTCTCCAGGAAGCCGTATTCGTTCAGGCGGGCATACAGCGCCATCGAGTTGATCAGACCGATGTTCGGGCCTTCAGGCGTTTCGATGGGACACACGCGGCCATAGTGGGTCGGGTGCACGTCACGCACTTCGAAGCCGGCGCGCTCGCGGGTCAGACCGCCCGGGCCCAGTGCGGAAACACGGCGTTTGTGCGTGATTTCCGACAGCGGGTTGGTCTGGTCCATAAACTGCGAC
>NZ_JBQEKA010000113.1:0-8854 GCF_052103615.1 Kerstersia sp.
GGCAGTTTTTGTGGTGCTCCCGCCGCGGCGGGCAGAGCAGGATCAGATCGACGAGGCATTGGCGCGCTGCCGTCCGCTGCTGGCCCATTTCCTTGCCGGGGATTTTGAGCGCGCGCTGCGCCAGCTGAATGAAGGCAAACGCGCATGAAGCCAGTTGCCAGGCGCAGGCATGCCGAACGCGGTGTGACGCGGCCTTGCGGCGCAAGGGGCGGGCATGAGTGAAGCGCGGGCCACGGGCCTGGGAAGCGATGTGCGTGATTTCCTGGCGTTTGTCAGGCGTCCCGTGCTGGCCGGGCGCCGTCCGTCAGGCATGGGTTTGCCGGTGGACAATGGCCGGGCGGATTGGCTGCGCCTGCCGCGCCTGAGGCGCATGCTGGTCTGGGCCGGGCTGCTGTGGCTGGTTTCCCTGCTGGTGTTTTCTCCTTTGATTATCAGCGTGGCGGAAACAGGTGGGGCGACGCATAGGATGGTGTTGCATCAATGGCTGTGGCTGCATGCCATTGCCTGGGCGCCGCTGACCGAAGAGCTGGTTTTCCGCTACTGGCTGCGGCGCCCCTGGCTGGGCGCTGCGCTCTTGCCGCCGCTGATTGCCGTGCTGGTCAATGGGCCGACATGGTGGACGGGCAGTCTGCTGGCGCTGGTGCTGGCTGTCCTGTGGTGGCCGCGCAATCGTCATCGGGTGCCGCGCAAAGCCTGGCGGCCCTTGCGCGCCTATTGCCGGTTTTTCCCCTGGGTCTTTCACTTGTCGGCCTTGGCCTTTGCCGGCATGCATTTGATCAACTTCAATCTGGGGCATCTGGCGTGGTGGCTGATGCCGGTCCTGGTGTTGCCGCAGTGGCTCGCAGGGCTGGTGCTGGGCTGGGTGCGCACGCGCGCCGGAATCGGGGCGGCAATTGTGCTGCATGGCATTTATAACGCCGGGCCGGTCCTGGTGCTGATGCTGGCCATGTGGCTGTTGCCAGGCAGCGGCGGCTTGCCTGCCATGTAGCCTAGAGCTGCGGCGCCGCGGATCCAGGTGGCGGGCGGCCGGACACCAGTACGCCAGATGTCACTTTTCCTGGCGGTCACGCCCTGGCCGAATTATCATGTTGGTCAGCGGCCGGAGATTGGATGCCGGATCCGCTGCCACGCTTATGCTGAAGGAGCTGTCATGGCCAAGAAAGAAGAATTGGATCCGGACCTGGAGGCATTGATTGCCTGGTGTGGCGAGGTCGAGAAACTGCTGGTGGAAGCTGGCGCCACGCTGGCTGAAGCGCGCGCTTACATCGAAGAAGAGGCCGAGTGGTTCACCGACCAGTTCTATGAAGGGTGGACCCCCGAGCAGGCAGCGAAAGAATCGCTGAACGATTGAACCGCCAGCGCGGGGCTATCCTGAAACAATGGCGGACAATGTTGTCCGCCATTGTTTTATCTGGCCTTGGCCGATAGGTGGCAGGCGGCAGGCGGCCAAACAAATCAGTCAAAGATTCAGTCAGCCACTCAGCCTGGGGCAGCGCCACGGAAGCGGGCGTCATCAGCGGCCAGGGCCTTGAGCCAAAGCGTGAAGGCTTCAATTTTTGGCCAATGCCGGTCGGATAGGGTGCTGATGTAATAGTGCTGGTCGCATTTCAATTCCATGCCGCCAAAAGGGGCGATCAGCTCGCCGCTATCAAGTTTTTTTTGTACCAGGCGCCGGCGTCCCATGGCGACACCGGCATGATGGATGGCGGCTGTCATGGCCAGGTCGGCGCGGTCGAATCCCAGCCCTGCGCTGGTGTCCAGGTTCAGCCCGAAGTGTTGCGCCCAGCTGTGCCATTCATCCGTGCCGCTGTCATAGCTCCAGGCTTGCTGGTCATGCAGCAGCATGCAGCGCGAGAGATGCTCGGGCTGGCCTGCCAGGTTGAACTGGCGCGCATAGGCGGGGCTGCAGACTGGCGTGATGCTTTCATCCATCAGGTACTGGTTGTGCAATTGCGGCGAGGGTGTCGCATCGAAATAAATGGCCAGATCAATGCCGGTGCGATGGAAGTTGATGTACTCATTGCCGGTCAGCACACTCAGCTTGATGGCCGGAAAGCGTTGCGCAAAATCCGCCAGGGCCGGAACAATCCAGCATTGCGCAATGGAAGGCCGCGAATAAAGGGTCAGGGGGCCGGAAAGCGCCTGGTTCTTGATGTCCAGGATTTCCTGGCTGAGCGTTTGCAGGGATGCTCTCAGGGCCCAGAAGACCCGCTGTCCCTCCGAAGTCAGCTCCACTTTCCGGTGGGAACGCAAGAAGAGCTGAATGCCAAGCTGGGCTTCAATCTGGTTGATGCTGTGGCTGACGGCGCTGGGGGTGAGGGAAAGTTCGTCCGCCGCCTTGGCGAAAGACTCATGCCGTGCGGCGACTTCAAAGGTATGAAGCTTGGAGAGTTGCCATCCGCTGAGCGAGCGGTCTTTGGCGGCCGGCAGTGTTTCTTCCGTCATGCTGGGCTCCCGGAGTGGGCAAGGGGCGGGCAGAGAGAGGGGCGGCCGCCATCAGGGAAATCCTGATGGCGGCGCCTTGGATGCCAGGCGTCAGCCAGTTTCATCCTGGGATGGCATTTCTGATGACGACGGCGAATTTTTCATGTTTACATGAGAATATTAATCTCAAAATTGTAATAACCCGGCTATTTTCAGTGTAAACCCTATATCTGATTAAATTTAATTCACTCAAAGAGCAATATATATCGTTTGTCACTGCGGCCTGGAATCCCTTTAATACGGAAAAACTCATAACCGGAAGGGGACTACCGTGGATTCACAAACCTGGGTGCTTGCCACCTTGATCATTGGCATCGTGCTAGTGATCGTCACCATCGTTAAATTCAAGCTTCATCCATTCCTGGCCTTGCTGCTGGCCAGTTTTTTCGTCGGCACCATGATGGGCATGGCGCCCATCGACATGGTGAACGCCATTGAAAGCGGAATCGGCGGCACACTGGGCTTCCTGGCTGCCGTCATCGGCTTGGGCACCATTCTCGGGAAAATGCTGGAGGTGTCGGGGGCCGCCGAACGTATCGGGCTGACGCTGCACCGTTGCCGCTGGCTGTCGCCCGACGTCATTATGGTGCTGGTCGGCCTGATTTGCGGCATTACCCTGTTTGTTGAGGTCGGGGTGGTGCTGCTGATTCCGCTGGCTTTTTCCATTGCCCGCAAAACCGGTGTCTCCCTGCTTAAACTGGCCATTCCGCTCTGCACTGCGCTGATGGCCGTGCATTGCGTCGTGCCGCCGCATCCGGCCGCCTTGTTCGTCACGCAGGCCCTGGGCGCGGATGTCGGGCTGGTGATTGTTTATGGCTTGCTGGTCGGCCTGGCGGCAGCACTGGTTGGCGGCCCCTTGTTTCTCAAATTGCTGGGCAATCGTCTGCCCTTCAAACCTGTGCCGCCAGAGTTTGCCGCGGTGGAACTGAGGGAGGAACACACCCTGCCGTCGCTGGGGGCGGCGCTCTTGACGATTCTGTTGCCCATCGCGCTGATGCTGGTCAAGACCGTGGCGGAGCTTTATATGGAGCCGGACGGCAGCCTGGTGGCCTTGATGGCGTTCATCGGCAACCCGATCACCGCCATGTTCATTGCCGTCTTTGTAGCCTATTACGTTCTGGGACTGCGCCGCGGCACGGGCATGAGCGCCTTGCTGGGTTATACCGAAAGCGGATTTGCCGCTATCGCCAATATCCTGCTGATCATCGGCGCTGGCGGCGCTTTCAATAGCATCCTGAAAGCCAGCGGCCTGGCGGACAGCCTGGCGGTGATTCTCTCCAATCTGTCCCTGCATCCCATACTGCTGGCCTGGCTGGTTGCGCTGGTGCTGCATGCCGCCGTTGGCTCTGCCACGGTGGCCATGATGGGCGCCACCGCTATCGTCACCCCCATGCTGCCGCTCTATCCCGATATCAGCCCCAACATCATCGCCATTGCCATCGGTTCCGGGGCGATAGGCTGCACCATTGTCACGGACTCGCTGTTCTGGCTGGTCAAGCAATACTGCGGGGCGAGCCTGAGCGAAACTTTCAAGTACTACACGACAGCCACATTCATCGCATCATTGATCGCGCTGGGCGTCACCTTCCTGCTTTCCTATGTTATCTGAACCTTCTTGCCCGGCGCTGGCCGCCATTCCTGCGATTCCCTCTATTCCCGCGGCTCTCGCGAGCCGCTGCACACCAAGCGACTCAAGAACTGCCATGACACCTGCTGACCTGAATACTTTAATTGCCGGGCATCCGCTCGTCGGCGATCTGATTGCCCTGAAAGAAACGACCTGGTTCAATCCGCAGTTCACGACGCTGCAGCAAGGCTTGCCCCATGTCGGTCTGGGGCAGCAGGACATCGACCAGGCGCATGCCAGATTGCAGCGGTTTGCCCCCTATCTTGCGCAGGCCTTTGAAGACACGGCGGCCAGCGGCGGCATCATTGAATCGCGGCTGATCGCGATCCCCGCCATGCAGCGCGTGCTGGAACAGCGTCTGGGGCTGCCCATCAGCGGCGAGCTCTGGCTGAAACAGGACAGCCATCTGCCTATTTCCGGCTCCATCAAGGCGCGCGGCGGCATCTATGAAGTGCTGGTGCATGCGGAGAAGCTGGCGCAGGAGGCCGGGCTGCTGCGGGAGGAGGATGACTACGCCAAGCTGCTGACGCCGCCGCTGCGGGATTTTTTTGGCCAGTACCGTATTGCGGTGGGTTCCACAGGCAATCTGGGCATGTCTATCGGCATCATGGGCGCGCGCCTGGGGTTTCATGTCACGGTGCATATGTCGGCGGATGCCCGCGCCTGGAAAAAAGCCAAACTGCGCGCGCATGGCGTGACCGTGGTGGAATACGAGGAAGACTACGGCGTGGCCGTGGAGCAAGGGCGCAAGGCGGCGCAAGCGGACCCGCGCTGCCTGTTCATTGACGATGAGAACTCGCGCACCCTGTTCCTGGGTTATGCCGTGGCGGGCGAGCGCCTGAAAGCGCAGTTCCAGGCGCAGGGCAAGCCGGTGGATCGCGAGCATCCGCTCTTCGTCTATCTGCCTTGCGGCGTGGGCGGCGGCCCTGGCGGTGTGGCTTTCGGCCTGAAAATGGCATTCGGGGACCATGTGCACTGCTTCTTCGCCGAGCCGACGCATTCCCCTTGCATGCTGCTGGGCATGAGCACCGGATTGCACGACACCATTTCGGTGCAGGACATAGGCATCGACAACCTGACGGCCGCCGATGGCCTGGCCGTCGGCAGGGCATCGGGCTTTGTCGGCCGGGCGATGCAGCGCCTGATCGACGGCTGCTACACCTTGAGCGACGCTTCCATGTACGACATGCTGGCCTGGCTCGATGCGGCTGAAGGCCTCAGGCTGGAACCGTCTGCGCTGGCAGGCATGGCCGGGCCGCAGCGGATCTGTGCCAGCGCCGGATATCAGCGCCTGCATGGGCTGAGCGCCGCGCAGATGCAGCATGCCACGCACCTGGTCTGGGCGACCGGCGGCGGCATGGTGCCGCCAGAAGAAATGGCGGGCTACCTGGCCCAGGGTCGGCCGTAAGGCAGCCGCGCCAGCGGGCCATGGGCGGCGGACAGGAAAACGGGCGCTGTCAGCGTCCTTTGTCTGTGATCTGACGGGCAAGTTGCCGGTTCCTGTCCGGCTTTCACGCTAAAATGCCGGACAACAAACTGCTGTTCCGCCTCTATGGCCGATGCCTCTGTCTGCATCGGCTTTTCTTCATACAGGATTCTCATGGCTTTGCAATGTGGCATCGTCGGCCTGCCCAACGTGGGCAAATCGACGCTTTTCAATGCGCTTACCCGTGCCGGCATCGCGGCGGAAAACTATCCCTTCTGCACCATCGAGCCCAACGTCGGTGTCGTGGAAGTGCCTGACCCCCGCCTGGACAAGCTCGCCGATATCGTCAAGCCCGAGCGCATTCTGCCGGCTACCGTGGAATTCGTGGATATCGCCGGCCTGGTGGCAGGCGCCAGCAAAGGGGAAGGCCTGGGCAACCAGTTCCTGGCCCACATCCGTGAAACCAATGCCATCGTCAACGTCGTGCGCTGCTTCGAAGACCCGAACGTCGTGCACGTGGCGGGCAAGGTCGATCCCATCGCCGATATCGAAGTCATTGAAACCGAACTGGCGCTGGCCGACCTGCAAACGGCGGAAAAAGCCCTGCACCGTTTCCAGAAATCCGCGCGCGCAGGCGATAAGGATGCCCTGAAGCTGGTCGCCATCCTGGAAAAAGCCATAGGCGAACTCAACCAAGGCAAATCCATCCGCAGCCAGGGTTTGAGCGAAGACGACCTGAAGCTGCTGGCGCCCTTGTGCTTCATCACCGCCAAGCCGGCCATGTACGTCGGCAACGTCAGTGATGACGGCTTTGAAAACAACCCCATGCTGGAGCGCCTGCAGGCCTATGCCGCCGAGCGCAACGCGCCGGTCGTGGCCATCTGTGCCGCCATCGAATCGGAAATCGTTGACCTGGAAGACGAAGACCGCAAGGCCTTCCTGGCCGACATGGGCATGGAAGAACCGGGCCTGAACCGCCTGATCCGCGCCGCCTTCAAGCTGCTGGGCCTGCAAACCTACTTCACCGCCGGCGTGAAGGAAGTCCGCGCCTGGACCGTGCCCATAGGCGCGACCGCGCCCCAGGCCGCTGGCGTCATCCACACCGACTTCGAACGCGGCTTCATCCGCGCCCAAACCATCGCCTACGAAGACTTCATTTCCTTCAAGGGCGAGCAGGGCGCCAAGGACGCGGGCAAGATGCGCGCCGAAGGCAAGGAATACGTGGTCAAGGATGGAGACGTGCTGAACTTCCTGTTCAACGTCTGACCGCACGCGGCGCAAGGCCGCGTTGCAGGGTAAATCAGGGCGGCGTGCCGATGAGGCGCGCCGCTTTTTTTATGGCGTGCGCAGGCATGTCTTGGCGGTATGGCCGCATAGGCCCCGGCGCAATATCCGGCGGGTGCCTGGTGATTCTAGAAAATCCTCTAGTAGTATGACAACGTATTTTATTTCATGGTTCTTGGGATGAGATGCGAAATCCCGTCAGGTTGCCAGGAAGGGATTGGGAATTGTTGATTTATCAATGATTTTTATGGGTATTTTGGTGTTTTTTAGGGTTTTGTTTTCAGGGAAAACCCTCTGGAATAAGAGGTGTACAGGCCAAATTTCATGTTGTTATACTCCGCTAAGACATCAGTCATCTTATCTTTGTAGTGCGTTATACCTATAAAAAATAGTGTCACCAACAGGAGAGAGGCATGAAGGATTTGGGATTCCGTAAGGATGTGCGCCGCGCATCCGGCAAGTGGCTGGCGGGGGTTTCTTTCGCTTTGCTGGCGGTTGCGGCGCCACAGGCAAAGACCTTGCGCGCGGCCGATGTGCACCCGACCAATTACCCGCCGGTGCAGGCAGTGGAGTTCATGGGGCAGCGTTTGAGCGAGCTGACCAATGGTGAGCTGGATATCAAGGTGTTTGCCTCGGGCCAGTTGGGCAACGAGAAGGCAACCGTGGAGCAAACGCGTTTTGGCGTGATTGATATCAACCGTGTGACCTTGGGCGAGATCAATAACCTGATCAACGAAACCGTGGTGTTTTCATTGCCGTATGTGTTCCGTTCCGTGCAGCACATGCGCGATGTTGTCGATGGCCCCATTGGCCAGGAAGTGATGGATGCGCTGGAGCCGCATGGCCTGGTCGGGCTGGCGTATTTCGATGCCGGCATGCGCAATATCTACAACTCCAAGAAGCCGGTGAAAACGCTGGCCGACCTGAAGGGGCTGAAGATCCGGGTGCAGCCTTCGGATATTTTCCTCGACATGATCAATGCCATGGGGGCCAACGCCGTGCCCATGGGATTCAATGAAATGTATTCCGGCCTGCAGACCGGGGTGATCGACGGCACCGAGCAAAGCTGGCCGACTTATGAGTCCACCAATCACTATGAAGTGGCCAAGCATTATTCGCTGACTGAGCATTTGATGCTGCCGGAAATGCTGGTGATGTCCAAGCGCACTTTCGATGCCTTGTCCGATGACCAGAAGCAGGCCGTGAAGCAGGCTGCCGCAGAGGCGACGCAGAAGATGCGCGAGTTGTGGGATGCCCGCGAAGTGGAGTCCGAGCGCATCGTGCGCGAGAAGGGCGCCATGGTGGTTGAGGTGGACAAGGCCGAGTTTGCCGCAGCCGTGGAGCCTGTGCGCCAGAAGTACCTGAGCAACGACAAACTGCGTTCATTGTACGAGCGTATCCAGGCCGTTCAATAAGCCTTCGGCTTGTATCGGGAAGGGCGGCCCGGCGGTGCCCGGGCGCGCTTCTCCAACCATGGCGTCTTCAAAATGAATGCTTTCAAACGTACGGCAGACTGCCGCACGCCGGGATGGGCGTGCCTGCTCAATGGCGTTGCCAATGCGGCGCAATGGGTAGCGAGGGTGGCGCTGGTCAGCATGACGCTGATTATTGGCTGGCAGGTTTTTGCGCGCTTTGTGCTGAATGATTCGCCCAGCTGGAGCGAGACCACGGCGATTCTGCTGATGGGCTGGTTCATTCTGATCGGCGCGGCGGCAGGCGTCAGGCATCAGGATCACATTGGTTTTGTCGTCGGGCAAATGATGATGCCCGGGCCGCTGCGCCGGGCTGTGCGCAGTTTCAGCCATTTGCTGACGGCGGCCTTCGGCGTTGCGATGGCGTATTTCGGCATGGATCTGGTGATCGGGTCCTGGCATGTCCTGATGCCGGGCAGTTATGTCGTTCAAGGCGCAACGTATATCCCGCTGGTACTGGGCGGCGTGTTGATTGCGGTGTTCTCGCTCGAAAACCTGCTGCGCCAGGCGCCGGAAGACGGCTTCGGCGAGGGAGAGTAAGCATGGAATTGATGATTCTTT
>NZ_JBQEKA010000114.1:0-8351 GCF_052103615.1 Kerstersia sp.
CTGATCAGGCGATTGCCAGCCAGCAGCGATAGCGGCCGCGCGGCAACGGCGGCGCAGGAAGTTCCGCTGTAAACGCAAAACAAGGCACGACATCGTGAGATGTGGTGCCTTGTTTCAACTGAAATTTTGGTGGAGCGGAGGAGGATCGAACTCCCGACCTTCGCATTGCGAACGCGACGCTCTCCCAGCTGAGCTACCGCCCCAAACAAGAAATAAATTATAGGCCTGCGGTTTTCAGTTGGCAAGCGTATTTTGCGGGCTTATCGTGGGGCTGCCGGTGGCCTGCCGTGGGCATATGACCCGCCTCGCGACGACTTCCCGGCAGGCCGTGACTTCAGGTTTTTAGTTCGGCAACGACAGGCGCGTGGTCTGAGGGTTGCTCGTTGGCGCGCGGGGCTTTGTCGATGAGACTGGCGATGCAACGGTCTTTCAGGGCGTCGGATACCAGCACATGGTCGATGCGCAAGCCGGCATTGCGGCGGAAGGCGCCTTGACGGTAGTCCCACCAGCTATAGCTTTTTTCGGGCTGTTCAAACAGCCGGAAAGAGTCGCTCAGGCCCAGGTCCAGCAGTTGGGCCCAGGCGGCGCGCTCCGGGGGGGAAACCAGCACTTGGCCAGCCCATTTGGCTGGGTCGTGCACATCCCGGTCATCCGGGGCGATGTTGTAGTCACCCAGGATGGCCAGTTTGGGATAGCGCTGCAGTTCTTCGCGCAGCCATTCGTGCAGGGCGGCGAACCAGCTGAGTTTGTAGGGGTATTTATCGCTGTCCAGCGCCTGGCCGTTCGGGCAGTACACGCAGACGACACGGATATCGCCGCCAGCCGGGTCGGGCAGGGTGGTTGCCAGCAGGCGGCGTTGGGGGTCTTCGAAGCCGGGGATGTTGCGGACGATGTCGGCGCCGGGCTGGCGCGAGATGATCGCAACGCCGTTATAGGTTTTCTGGCCGGCCCAGGCAGCGTGGTAGCCCAGTTCCGTGAAGGCTGCAAGCGGGAATTTGTCATCTTCCAGTTTGAGTTCCTGCAAGCAGAGCGCATCGACAGGGTTGGCATTCAGCCAGTCGATGACCTGGGGCAGTCGGACTTTCAGGGAATTCACATTCCAGGCTGCGAGTTTCATGGGGGCGCTAGACCTCTTGGTGATGATGGGTGTCGGGATCGGGCAGGATGGCGCGAGGGCCAGTCATGGGGATAGCCCGGCAACCCGATATGGTACCAGTGCAGGCAAGCGTGGTGGCGGGAGCGGTGGCCGTGGCGGGGGCAGGCAGAAGGGGCAGGCAGAAGGGGCGGCGCGGGCGGGGTTGCCGGGCCGGCGGGGAATTTGGGGCGCTTGCGCCCAGGCTCCCGTAAAATCCCTGTTTTCCTTCAAAGTTGCTATCGCGCATGCCTTGCACTGGTTATCCGCCGGGGCATGGCCCGCCACATCGCTATGTCTCAAATGCAAAAAAAGACCCACCGTGCCTGCGAGGCCTTGTCGGCTGCCGCGGCCGCGTATCCCGAGGCCTGGAAAAAGGCCGAGCTGTTCCGTTCCATCAATGGCCAGCCCGGCAAGCCGGGTTGGCAGGATTGGTGTTATCTGCCTTTGGGCGGCTGGTATGCCATCGTGGCGCGTGCCCGGCATGGCGGCAAGGAAATCAATAATCTCGCTTCCTTGCTGGATGTGTCGCGTCTGGCAGCGCTGGGCGCGTGGCGCATGACCCAGGGGATTTACCGTTTTCAGCCTGCCCTGCTTGCCGCTTTGAGCCAGGCGCCTGCCGCGCTGGATGCGTTGGAGATGCCGTGCGCCGCCTTGTTCACATTGCCGGAGTGGGGCGTTTACCTGGAGACCCCGGGCCTGGAAGAGGGGCTGCACGGCGTGTGGGCACATCTGGAGCATGATGCCAACAATGGCGCGCTGGAGTTGCGCCTGTTGCTGGACGAGGAAACAGGGTTGACGCCTTTGATTCTGGATCTGGGTGTGGCAACGCTGGCGCAGGCGGTGCAAGGGGCGATTGAGACGTCCGAGCGCGAGGCAGGGGTGAATCGGGCCGGGCTGGATGCGCAGGCGGATTCTCAGGACAGCACGGCTGCTGCGCAACAGACGGCGCGCCTTTTGCCGGTGGTGGTCGCGCTGTTGCTGCATCTGTGTTCGGAGCAGGCTGTGTTCAGCCGTAAGGGTGAGATTGCTCGGCCTGCGAATCCGGCGCCGCGCAAGACCAAACAGGGGCTGCGTCTGTTCCCGGCGGCAGGGCCGACCGAGTGGGAAGTGTCTGCCAAAGCATAATGCCCGCCGGGGCGGGCACGTCCGCAGCGCATGAACCATGGGCATGGGCGTAGGGCATGAAGCTTGGCCAGGCATGCCTATGCATCTAACCAGGATGTCTATGCGCCGGCCTGTTCGCCGGCAGGCGGCGGCGCTATGATGCCGAGTTATTCTGCCGACAATGGGGTTTTGTCCGTCCGGCTTTGAACCCTGACATATTTCATGCATGCTTTTTTCAAAGGGCTGCTGGTCAGTCTGTCGATAGCGGCGGGCTACCTGCCGGTCGCGTTTTCCTTCGGCCTGGCTGCCTTGCAGGCAGGTTTGTCGCCGCTGAGCACTTTGATGCTATCGGTCGTGGTCTATGCGGGGGCAAGCCAGTTTGTCTTGATTCCCTTGCTGGCGTCCGGCGCCGGTTTGCTGACGGCCTTGCCAACCGTATTGCTGATGAATGCGCGCCATTTGTTTTACGCGCCTGCGTTGTGGGGGCGTTACCGGCGTTCAGGGAAGCGCCGCGTGCCTGCGCCGGTGCTGGCATTCGGCTTGACCGATGAGGTGTTCGCCGCATCCATGACACGCATGGCCGAGGTGCCGGAGCCGCAGCGCGAGCATTGGTATCTGGGCTTGCAGACCGGGGCTTATGGCTCCTGGGTGCTGGGCACGGTGCTGGGGGTGGCATTGGGCGGCTATTTTGAACATCCGCCGGCCGCGTTGCAGGCGGCGCTGTCTTTCATTTTGCCGGGCCTGTTTTTTGCGTTGCTCCTGGAAATCGGCGTGTGGAAACATTGCCGCGTGATTGTCGCTACCGCATGCGCTTGCGTGGTGTTATTGCAGTGGCTGCCGGGGTATCACGCGCTGGCGTTCGGGATGCTGATCGGCGCGGCGTCAGGCCTGTTACCGGCAGGGCGAGGGGGCGAGAGGGGCGGGCATGACGGAAAATGAGCTGATTATTCTGTTATGCGGCATCGGCACCTTTCTGATCCGCTGGCTGCCCATGCGCGGCCAGGCTCGTGTGCGGGAGGCTGCGGCGGCTGATGGCCTGGCCCAGCGCTTGTTGCGCGGTATCGGGCCGGCGGCCATTGCCGCTTTGCTGGCCGTTTCTTTTTGGCCCATGGTGGCGCAGCGGCCAGACATCTGGCAGGGGGCGGCCGTCTTGCTGTCGCTGGGCGTCATTCTGTTGCTCAAGCGGCGCTTTGGCGGCATTGCCGGGCCAACGCTCGCGGGCGCGGCGGTGTACGGGCTGCTGCACCTTTGCCTGCCCATGGCTGGCGGCACGCTGTAGCGTCTTTGCTTGCGGGCAGGCCTTGGCATTCAGTCCAGCGGCGACAGCGCAGCCTGGTGCAGCAGGGGCGCGGCCTGGTCGCGCGCGGAAAGGATAGGGGGGGCGGACAGCGGCCAGTCGATCGCGAGTGCGGGGTCGTCCCAGCGTATGCAGCCTTCTGCCGCCGCATGCCAATAATGGGTGGTCCGGTACAGGCAGTCAGCCTGTTCGGAAAGCGTCAGGAAACCATGGGCAAAGCCTGGCGGCACCCAAAGCAGCCGGCGGTTGCTGGCGGATAAAACCGTGCCCGCCCAGAGTCCGAAAGTGGGTGAGCCGGGGCGGATATCGACGGCGACGTCGAAGATTTCCCCTGCCGTGACGCTGATGAGCTTGCCTTGCGCATGCGGTTCGCGCTGGAAGTGCAGGCCGCGCAAAACATGGCGGCAGGATTGCGAAAGGTTTTCCTGAACGAAATCCAATGCGGGTAGCGCCAGCGCGTCGCGCAGGCGGGCCAGATTCATATTTTCAAGAAAATAACCGCGCGCATCGGCATGAATCTTGGGGTGCAGCACGATAACGCCTGGCAGGCTGGTGGTTTGTATTTGCATGGGATCAGAATACCCGGGCGTGTGGCAAGGCAGCCAGATAGTGCCCGTATGGGCTATTGGGCATGGCGGCTGCCAGGGCGCGCAGTTGTCCGGCATGGATATAGCCCAGGCGGTAGGCGATCTCTTCCGGGCATGCCACTTTCAGGCCTTGGCGTTTTTCCAGTGCGGCAATGAGCTGGCTGGCTTCCAGCAAGGCTTCGTGGGTGCCGGTATCCAGCCAGGCATAACCGCGCCCCAAGGTTTCGACATGCAGTTTCTGCTGCGCGAGATACGAAAGATTTAAATCGGTGATTTCCAGTTCGCCGCGTGCCGAGGGGCGCAGCGCACGGGCCCGTTCGGGCGCGCTCGCATCATAAAAATACAGGCCGGTAACGGCGTAGTCGGATTTGGGCTGATCGGGTTTTTCTTCGATGGCGATAGCGGTGCCGTCCCGGTCGAATTCGATGACGCCATAGCGCTGGGCGTCTTGCACCCGGTAGGCAAAGACCGTGGCTTGATCTGTCTGGGCGCAGCGCCGCAAGAGCGGCGCCAGGTCGTGGCCGTAAAAAATATTGTCGCCCAGCACCAGCGCGCTGGGGCAGCCATCGAGAAAATCCTGGGCAATGATCAGCGCCTCGGCGATTCCCCTGGGCTGTGCCTGCACGGCGTAACTCAGTGACAGCCCCCACTGGCTGCCGTCGCCCAGCAAACGCTGAAACAGTGGCGTATCCGCCGGTGTGCTGATTAGTAAGATTTCCCGTATGCCTGCCAGCATCAGCGTACTCAGCGGGTAATACACCATAGGCTTGTCATAGACAGGCAGCAGTTGCTTGGAAATTGCCAGCGTGGCCGGGTGCAGGCGGGTGCCTGCGCCGCCGGCGAGCAGGATGCCTTTGCGGGGGGACGGGCTAGTGGTCATGGCGGGCAGTGAGTTGTCCTGGGTGCCGGGCCAGGTGTTCCAGGGTGAGGCGCAAGTCATCGCGCCAGTCGGGCAACGCCAGGCTGAACTGGCGCTGGAAACGCTGGTTGTCCAGTTGTGAATTCAGCGGGCGCGGCGCGGGCGCGGGCCAATCGCTGGCGGCGATGGGCTGCAGGCGCTCATGGCTGCCGGCGGGCAGCAGGCCCAGGGTTTCGGCGTATTGCGTGGCGTAACGGGCGTAGTCGTACCAGCTGGCGCGTCCGCTGGCGCAGAGATGATACAGGCCGTCGGGGCCATGGCCAGCCGCGGTGGGCAGGCATTGCCGCAGCGCCGCCATGGCGGTGGCGGCAATGCGTGCGGCTTGGCACGGCGTGCCATAAGCGTTGGCTACGATCTTCAAGGGGCTGGCAGGGTCTTGCCGCAGGCGCCACAGAATAGTGCCCAGGAAGTTGCCCGGTGTGGCGCTGTAGAGCCAGCTGGTGCGGAACACTAAATGGCGGCACGCGCTGCCCAGCACCGCTTGTTCGCCGCCGAGTTTGCTGCGGCCATAAACGGACAAAGGGCGGGGCGTATCCTCTTCGCGGTAGGCCTGGGCCTGCTTGCCGTCGAACACATAATCGGTCGAAAAATGCACCAGCCAGCTATGGGTCTGAGCTGCGGCATCGGCCATGGCAGCAACGGCTTCGGCATTGACGGCTTGGGCCGTTTGCGGTTCCGCTTCGGCGCGGTCAACGGCCGTGTAGGCTGCCGCATTGATAATGACCGCAGGGCGACAGGCGTGTATGGCGGCGGCAACGCTGGCGCTGTCGCTCAGGTCGCATTGCGCGCGAGTCAGGGCATGCAGCGCCGGGCGGTCGGGCGAGTGTCGCGGATGCGGGGGCAAGGCTTGTATGTGCTGTTGCAGGGCGCGGCCCAGTTGCCCTTGCGCGCCGAAGAGCAGAATGGAATTCATGGGCGGGCCTGGCGCCAGGCAATGGCTGCATCGGCATTGTCATGCGCGCTCCACTCAGGGTGCTGCAAAGACCAATCGACGGTTGCGCTCAGGCCTTCGGCCAGGACGGTGCTGGCTTGCCAGCCGAGCTGGCGCCGGATTTTTCCGGTATCCAGGGCGTAGCGTGTATCGTGCCCGGGACGATCCGCCACATGCTGGATCTGTTCCGCGTAGGGGCGGCCGTCGGCGCGGGGGCGGCGCTGGTCCAGCAGCGCGCACAGGGTAAGCGCGATCTCCAGGTTGCTGGTTTCCGTGCCGCTGCCGATGTTATAGCGCTCTCCCGGTGCACCGTGCGCCAGCAGCAGCCGCAAGGCCGCGCAATGGTCCGCCACATGCAGCCAGTCTCGCTGTTGCAGGCCGTTGCCGTATAGCGGCAGCGGCTGGCCGGCGAGCGCTTTGCTGATGAACAGCGGAATCAGCTTTTCAGGAAACTGGCGCGGGCCATAATTGTTTGAGCAGTGCGACATCAGAACAGGCAAGCCGTAAGTGCGATGCCAGGACATGACCAGATGATCGCTGGCGGCTTTGCTGGCGGAATAAGGGCTGCTGGGCTGGTAGGGGTGCGTTTCCGTGGCGGCATCGGCGGTGGGGGCCAGCGAGCCATACACCTCATCGGTAGAAATATGCAGGAAGCGGAACCCGGCGGCTTGCGCTTCGGGCAGTTCACGCCAATAGTGGCGGCAGGCTTCCAGCAAGGCATAAGTGCCGTCGATATTGGTCTGGATGAAGGCAGCCGGGCCGTCTATGGATCGGTCAACATGGGTTTGCGCAGCAAAATGCACCAGCGCCCGCGGCTGGTATTCTGTCAGCAGGCGCGTGACAAGCTCGCGGTCGCGGATATCGCCGTGCACGAAATGGTGGCGCGTATCCTGTTGCAGCGGGGCCAGGTTGGCCAGGTTGCCGGCATAGGACAGGGCGTCCAGGTTGATGATGGCTTCGTGGTGGCGGTTCAGCCATTCGAGAATGAAATGACTGCCGATGAATCCGGCGCCGCCAGTAACGAGCAATGTCATGGTTGCTATCCCGAAAGTGCAGCTGTGGCGATGCTGGCCAGGTCGGCTGGCCTGCCCTTCCTGTTCTCGCTCAGGCCATATGCTAACGCCAGTCGCGGGCATTGGGGGGTGTGGGCGGACATTGTGGGCGGGCATTGAGGGCGGACGGCGCCAGGGGTGATGCCTGAAGCCAGGCCGCCGCACGACAAAAAAGGCCAGTCTCATAGAGGCTGGCCTTTCAGGAAATTCTGGTGGCGCATCAGGGACTCGAACCCCGGACCTGCGGATTATGATTCCGTCGCTCTAACCAACTGAGCTAATGCGCCATACCCGCTGCGCCTGATAAAACCAAGGCAGCAGCCAAGAAGAAAACTATAGCATAGAAAATTATCGCAGCACTAGTGGGGAAGCCACGCATCTCTGGCAGGCACCCGCGCCCGGGGCCGCGCCGTATCGGCGTATGGGCGTCAGGTGTCAGGCGTCAGGTGTGAGGTGTCCGCGGAATTGGGTGTGCGGTCTGATGCAGGGCCGCAGCCTGCGGCTTGACGATAAAAAAACTGCAGCAAGGCGGGTTGATGCCTTGCTGCAGTTTTCTCTGCCAGGGGCGGGCAGAGTGCGCTGCCCCTGGTTGGTGGTGCGCCGGGTTAATCCTTGGTGGCTTCGGTGGCTGCGCTGATGCCGTCCTGGGTGCTGCCGACTTTGGCAGTCTCGGTTTTGGACTGCTCGGTGGTGCCGTTTAGGCGGTCTTGCAGCGCCTGCGTTTTTTCTGCAACGTCATTGCTCAGCTTTTGCGCGTCTTCCTTGGTTTTTTCAGCGGCGGCGCTGACGGCTTCCTCGGTTTTCTTGGCGGCGTCTTCCGTGGCGTCGCGTGCCTTATCCAGGCTGCGGCTCACGTTATCGCGCAGATTGTTGTCCTGGGTGGTCTCAGGGGCCTGGCCAGCTTCCGGCGCGGGCGTGGCTTCCGGTGCGATGGCAGGAGCGCTGGAAGCAGGGGCCGCAGCCGGTGCATCTGCGCCTTGGGCGGGCGCGGCGGCTGGTGCTGGGGTTTGGGCGGCGGGGGCGGGGGCGCTGGTGCTGGGCGCCGGAGCCGAATTGGTTTTCTGTTCGCATGCGGCAAGGGCCAGCAGGGAAGCAGCGATGGCACCGATTGCAATGCGATTGATTTTCGTATTCATTGGTTTTACTCCCGGGGGACGGACGAATAAGGCAAATAAGGACGGGTAACGGAATCGGAATAAGGCGGGGAATGAGGCGGCGGAATGAATCTGCTGTTGAATCTCTGCCGTCTTTCTCAGCCGTTTTCGTTTGCCCGAACGGATTACAAGGAAAGATTTCCATCCGTCGCTATATAGCCTAATCCTTTTT
>NZ_JBQEKA010000115.1:0-8196 GCF_052103615.1 Kerstersia sp.
GGCTGCCAGCGCTTCTGTTTCTGTGTGGCGCAAACCGGCTGCCGGTTCATCCAGCAATAGCAGGCAAGGGTCCGCGCACAAGGCGCGCGCGATTTCCAGAATCCGCTGCTGGCCCAAGGCCAGGCTGCCGGCAGGCCGAGCCAGGAGTTCGCCCAGGCCGACCCGTTCCAATTGCAGGCGCGCCTCATTGAGCAAGGCCGCCTCGTCCGCGCCATCCAGGCGCAAGGCTGACGCGAACACGCCTTGACTGCCGCGCAGATGCGCCCCCAGCGCCGTGTTTTCCAGCACACTCATATCAGGCAGCAATTTGACGTGCTGGAAGGTGCGCGACAATCCGGCGGCGGCCAGCTCACGCGGCGGCAGGCCGTTGATGCGGCGGCCCTGGAAAATCACCTCGCCCTCATCAGGCCTATCCACGCCGGACACCAGATTGAAGAGCGTGCTTTTGCCCGCGCCATTGGGACCGATCACGGCCAGAATCTCACCTGCCGCCACCGTCAAGGACATGGCGCGGTTGGCAACCAGGCCGCCGAAACGGCGCGTCACCTCCCGCACTTCAAGAATCGGCGCCCCGGCAGCGGGACGCTTGCGCGCCGGCAAACCGGGCGCGGCTGACGGCGCGGCAGGCAACCGCTCCAAGCCTGGCGCAAGGGCGCGCGGGCGCCCCAGGCGCCGGGCCAATGCCGACCAGATGCCGCCAGGCCAGCGCTGAATCACCAGCACGATCAACAGGCCAAACACGATACTTTCGAAATTGCCGCTGCGGCCCAGCAGTTGCGGCAGCCAGTCCTGCAGCCACTCCCGCAACAGCACCACGGCGGCCGACCCGGCCACTGCCCCCCACAGGCTGCCCATGCCGCCCAGCAGCGCCATGAACAGGTAGTCAATCCCGGCCTGTACGCTGAACGGCGCGGGGCTGACGAAACGCTGGGTGTAGGCATACAGCCAGCCCGATAGGCCGGCCAGGCCTGCGGCAATCAGAAACACCGTCATCTTGGTGCGGAAGATGTTCACGCCCATGGATGCCGCCATCTCCTGGCCGCCGCGCAATGCGCGGATGGCGCGCCCCGTGCGCGACGCCAGCACATTACGCACCAGCAGCATGGCCAGCAAGACACAGGCCCAGATCAGGTAATACATGCGCGGGCCATCGCCAAATTCGATCCCGGCCAGGCGCAGCGGCGGCAGGTCGGGCAGACCGGAATGCCCGCCCAGGCCTTCCAGGGTCCCGAAAAGGTAATACAGCGACATGCCCCAGGCGATAGTGCCCAGGGGCAGATAATGCCCCGACAGCCGCAAGGTCAGTTGCCCCAGCACATAGGCCAGCAACAGCGTCGCCGCCATCCCGGCCATCAAGGCCAGCCAGGGCGCCCCTATCTGCGGGCCCAGATTCATGGCGGCAGGCGCGGTCAGCACGGCTGTCGCATAAGCGCCTATGCCCACAAACGCCGCCTGACCGAAGCTCGTCATCCCGGCCACGCCCGTCATCAGCACCAGCCCCAGTGTCGCCAGCGCGAACATGCCGATATTGTTGAGCAAGGTGACATAGAACGAAGGCACCAGCAGCGGCAGCACCAGCAAGGCCAACAGCCCGGCCAGCAGCCAGTATGAATACTTGCGCATGTCAGTGCTCCTCTTCCTGGCGGCTCTTGAGCGAGCGCCAGAGCAGGAACGGCAGGATCAGCGTGAAAACAATCACTTCCTTGTAGTTGCTGGCCCAGAACGTGGAGAAAGCCTCGGCCAGGCCCACGACAATGGCGCCTGCCGCCGCCACGGGATAGCTGGCCAGCCCGCCAATGATGGCGCCCACAAAGCCCTTCAGGCTGATCAGGAAACCGGAGTCGTAATACAGCGTGGTCAAAGGCGCGATCATGATGCCCGACAGGGCGCACAGAAAGGCGGCCAGGCCGAAGCTGATGCGCCCGGCCAGCAGCGGCGAAATCCCCATGAGCTGCGCCCCCATGCGGTTCACCGCAGTGGCGCGCAAGGCCTTGCCATACAGCGTGCGGGTGGACAGCAGATACAAGCTGCAAATGGCAATGGCGGACAGCGCCAGTACCCACAGCGTCTGGCTATTGATATAAGCCATGCCCAGATCCAGCCCCTCTTCGGAGAATGGCTCGGTACGCATCCCTTCCGGCCCGAATACCAGCAAACCCACGCCAACCAGGCTGACATGCACCGCAATGGCAATAATCATCAGCAACAAGCCGGAAGCATGCGCCACCGGCTGAAAAAACAGCCGGTACATCAAGGGCCCCAGCGGCGTTATCGCCGCCAGCGTCAACAAGGCCTGCACGCCCATGGGCAATGCCGCCAGCGGCAGGCACTGCAACAGCGCCAGCAAGGCCAGCGCATAAGCCGGCATGAGACAGAGTTGCCACCAGGCGCGGCGGCCCCGCCGGCGGCGCTGATGCCGCTGTTTCCACCAGCCCCAGGCATCCGCTAGCGCCGCCAGCAGCGCCATGGCCAGCACCAGCCAGCCAATGGCGGTCTGGCCCGACTGGATGGCCGCCATGGTCAAGGCACTGAAGGCGACGAATTCACCCAGGGGGATCAGCAGCACCCGGGTGACGGAAAACACCAGGATGATGGACAGCGCCACCAGCGCATAGATCGCGCCATTGCTGATACCGTCCTGCCCCAGCAGGACGATGATTTGCGGATTCAACATATCGGTAGGAGGACATCGCGTCCGCCGCAGCTTAAGCCAGCCATGGCGGACGCGCTTGAATTTTCATGGATGGCCGGCCCGTCGGCGCGGGCCGGCGCACTGCGGCGCGCCTTAATCCCGCACCAGGTGCCAGGCGCCATCCTTGACCGTAATCAGTTCACGGCCGCGTTCATCGAAACCGCTGTGATCCTGCGGCGTCATGTTGTACACCCCTTGCGTCGCAGGCAGCTCGCGGATCTGCTCCAGCGCATCACGCAGGGCCTGGCGGAAGGCCGGCGTGCCGGGTTGCCCGGCCTGGGCCGCCACCGGAATGGCCGCCTGCAGCAGCAGACCTGCGTCATAGACATTGGCGCCGAACGTCGCCGGCTCCTGGCCGTAGCGGGCCTTGTAGGCGTCGATGTACTGACGTGCCACGGCCTTGGAAGGATGCGAATCCGGCACTTCATCCATCACCAGCATCAGGCTGGCGGCCAAGATGGTGCCTTCCACCTTCTTGCCGCCCAGCTTGAGGAAATCATTCAGCGCCGCGCCGTGCGTTTGATAAATCTGGCCGCGATAGCGCTGATCTGCCAGCGTGGTTTGCGGCAGCACGGAAGAACTGCCCGGCGCGCCCACCAGAATGGCATCGGGCTTGGCGGCAATCAGCTTGATGGCCTGCGCCGTCAGGGAGGTATCCTGGCGCTGGAAACTTTCGGTCGCGACAAGCTCTATGCCCGCTTTGCCGGCCTGGTCCTTGATGACGGCCAGCCAGCTTTCGCCATAAGGGTCGGCCGTCCCGATGAAGCCCAGCGTCTTCACCCCGGCGCTCACCATATGATCTACCAGCGCCGAAGCGATCACATCATCGTTCTGCGTGGTTTTGAATACCCATTTTTTCTGTTCCGTCATCGGCTGGATCACCGATGCGCTGCCCACCGGCGCCAGCATCGGCACTCCGGCTTCGGCAACCACGGGAATCACTGCCAGGGAACTGGGGGTACCGCTGGTGCCGATAATGGCATCCACGCCATCCGCAATCAGTTTCTTGTAGGCCGTCACCGCAGCCGTCGGATTGCTGGCATCGTCCAGGGAAATGTATTCGATCGTCAGATCACCCGCCTGCGTCGGCATCAGTTCGATGGTGTTCTTCTGCGGAATCCCCACCATGGCCACCGGTCCCGAGGAGGAAGTCACGACCCCGACCTTGACCTGGGCCTGCGCCCCGGCAGCCAGGAACAAGCCAGCCAGCAGGCCGCACAGTATGCGTTGCTTTTTCATCTGCATTCTCCGATAAGCAGGCAGCAGCCCCATGGCCGGTTGCCGGATTTTCATGCTAAGCCCGTCATTCTGCCATGCCTGCTGCCGAATCATGCCGCCAGCGACGCTGACACACGCCCGCCGGCAGCGCCTGACAGGCCCGCAAGCGCCAGGAAAGACGGCGAAACGACGCCTCAGGCGTCGTTCAGATTATTGAACATCTGTTCCAGCATCTGATTCAAGCGGGCGATCTTGACCGATGACAAACCGCTGAAACCCTGCGCGAATACCTGAGCGGTCGCCTCCCGCATCTCGGCGATCATCTGGCTGCCCCGTTCCGTCAGCGCGACGACCGTGACACGGCCATCCTGCGCCGAGGTCTGGGTATCCACCAGGCCATCCGCCTTCATGCGATAAACGATTTTGGTAATGGTGGACAGCTTCGCCACCGCATGCAGCGCAATTTCCGACATGCTGGATGTGCCGTTTTCCTTCAGGATGAACAGCACGCGCCATGTCGGCACGTCTGCCCCCACCCGGCGCAAGGCCTTTTCCATGCGCTGGACATAGAGATTATTCAGGCGGGCGACCCAGTAGAAAGGAAAGTCTTCCTTGACGAAGGCTTCACTGACGGGGTTGAAGCGACTCACTCTTTTATTAATGGTCATTCGGCGGCACCAAAATCAATCGCCTCCAGGGTGACCCCTGGAGGCGTTCTGTCAGGGCAATAGCGCGAAGCCTCCCTGCCCGGGACGGTGCTTCCCGCCGCCATACGGCACGCCGGCGGCGCGGTATGGCGCACCGCCGCGCTGCGCGCCGGGCCGTGGCCCGCCTGCGCCGCGCCTGGGTGCATAGGTCAGGCATTCTATCGCGCCCGACGCCCTTGCGTACCTGCCGCTTCCCCCTAGGGAGAACGATTACCGGCTTAGCTGGCCTTGGCTTCGTTGCCGCCGCGCAAACCGGCCAGACCCAGGAAAATCCAGCCAAAGAGGTAGAACATGCCGCCGACCGGCACCATATTGGGCATGAAGCGGGCCTGGTTCAGCGTATTGAAATAGATCAGCCCGGAGAACAGCAGAATCCCCAGCGTGAAGCAAATCCCTGCCACGCCGGCAAAACGGCTGGGCTTGCCCAGGCGGAACCAAAGCGCCACACCGAACAGGGCGAGCGCGTGGAACATGTTGTATTCCACGGCCGAGCTCATGGACACGATAGCGGCCTGCAGGCTCTCTTCAGGCACAAAGGACGCCAGCCCGTGCGCCTTGATGGAGCCCATAAGCACCCCCAGAACACCGGCAACGGCGGACAATACAAACCAGAGACGGCTGCATTTCATATCGAATCCTCAAGATGTGAAAAAAATGGAAAACGGGCGTGCCTGGAACCAGTGGCCCAGCGCAACGTCGGCAAACCGCCGACAGCCATCGGAACCATGGCCCCGATGGCAGCGCAGCGATTGTAGTCAGGCCGGCGGCCCCGTGACATTTAGCCATGCCTCAACTTTGGCAAGAAATCTATAGCTGCCACGGCGCTTGCCCAGCCTGACACCAGATTACTGTTTATTTTTACAGTCAAAAATGCCGGTCTCGCTGTAAACTGGCGCGATCCCTTACCCTCGTCCTGCCATGAGCTCTGATATCCGCATCACTGGCGCACGCCAGAATAATCTGAAGAACCTCGACCTTGTGCTGCACACCGGCGAACTGACGGTGTTCACGGGGGTATCCGGCTCCGGCAAATCCTCGCTGGCCTTCGATACGCTCTATGCGGAAGGCCAGCGGCGCTATGTCGAAACATTCTCGCCCTATGCGCGCCAGTTCCTCGACCGCATGGACAAGCCCCAGGTTGACCGCATCGAAGGCATTCTGCCCGCCATTGCCATCGACCAGACCAACCCGGTGCGCAATTCACGCAGCACGGTCGGCACCATGACCGAGCTGAACGACCACCTGAAGCTGCTGTTCGCCCGCGCCAGCAGCCTGTTCGACCGCGTCACCGGCCATCGGGTCATCCGCGACAACCCGGCGACTATCCTGGCTTCTCTGCGCGAACGCGCAAGCGCCGCCGGCGATCCGCGCCTGGTCGTGACCTTCCAGCTGCCGGTGCCGGCCAATTTTTCCGAAGACGAAGTCCGGGCCTTTCTCGAAGGCCAGGGCTACACGCGGGTACACGGCCAGGCCCTCGCGCCAGCCATCAGCGCGGCCCAGGCCGAAACGCCCCAGGCCGCCAAGGCAGGCAAAGGCAAACGCGCCCAGGCTCCCCAGGCGCAACGCATCCTGCAAGTCGTGCAGGATCGCTTCCGCCTGTCCGGCGCCGAACCCGAACGCATCGCCGAAGCGCTGGAAACCGCCTTGCGCATGGGACGCGGCCACCTGGCCATCCACGCGCTGGACGACAACGGGGACGATGCCGCTGTCTGGCGCTACAGCGACCGCCTGAGCGACCCGGACAGCGGCATCGAATATAGCGAGCCGCTGCCCAGCACCTTTTCTTTCAACTCCCCGCTGGGCGCTTGCGAAAGCTGCCGCGGATTCGGCCGAGTCATCGGCATCGACCACGACCTGGTCATCCCCGACGGCAATAAAACGCTGCGCGAAGGCGCGGTGCGGCCCTGGCAGACCGCCAGCTACAAGGAATGCCAGGACGAAATGGAAAAGTACGCGCCAGCCGCCGGCGTGCGGCTGGGCGTGCCCTGGAAAGCGCTGACCGAAGAGGAGCGCCATTGGGTGCTGCACGGCGACCCCGCCTGGAAGGGCGGCAATCAGGCCTGGAAACACCAATGGTATGGCGTGCAGCGCTTTTTTGACTGGCTGGAATCACGCGCCTACAAAATGCATGTGCGCGTGCTGCTGTCCAAATACCGCAGCTACTCCACCTGCCCGGCCTGCAAAGGCTCCCGGCTCAAACAGGATGCCCTGCTCTGGCGCGTCGGCAGCGCTGCCGACGCGCAGGCCGTGCTGCCCGGCGGCGACCCGCGCTATCACCGCTTCCTGCCCGCGCATGCCAGCTGGAGCCAGGCGCAGCTTGATGCCATGCCCGGCCTCTCGCTCCACGACCTGATGCGCCTGCCCATCAGCCGGGTGCGGCAATTCTTCCTGGATCTGCGTTTCGAAGGCGGACTGGACGCCGCCATGGAACTGCTGATGGACGAAGTCAACGCCCGCCTGCGCTTTCTCTGTGATGTCGGTCTGGGCTACCTGACGCTGGACCGCCAGAGCCGCACCTTGTCCGGGGGCGAAGTGCAGCGTATCAACCTGACCACAGCGCTGGGCACGTCGCTGGTCAATACGCTGTTCGTGCTGGATGAACCCTCCATCGGCCTGCACCCGCGCGACATGCACCGCATCGTCGAAGTCATGCACCGCTTGCGCAATGCCGGCAATACCCTGGCGGTCGTCGAACACGACCCGCTGGTCATGCTGGCCGCCGACCGCATCATCGACGTCGGCCCCGGCCCCGGCGAGCGCGGCGGCCATATCGTCTTCGATGGCACGCCCGACGCCCTGCGCCGCGCCGCCACCCTGACAGGCGACTATCTCGGCGGCCGCCGCCGCGTGGAAGCACCCCGCCCCATGGCGGTAGCGGCCAACACGCCGCGGCTGCTGCTCGAAGGCGCGCGCGCCCATAACCTGCAAGACATTTCCGTGGACATCCCCCTGGGCCGCCTGGTGTGCATCACCGGCGTCTCCGGTTCGGGCAAATCGACCCTGGTGCAGGACGTCCTGTACCCGGCGCTGCTCAAGCATTTTGGCCGTCCCACCGAGGCGCCGGGCGCGCATGACAGGCTGCTGGGCGCGGAACAGCTCGCCGACGTCGTGATGGTGGACCAGACGCCCATCGGCAAGACCGCCCGCTCCAACCCGGCCAGCTATGTTGGCGCCTTCGACGCCATCCGCAAGCTCTTCGCGCTGGCGCCGCTATCGCGCGAACGCAGCTATACCCCCGGCATGTTCAGCTTCAACAGCGGCGACGGGCGCTGCCCGACTTGCGGCGGCACCGGCTTTGAACACGTGGAGATGCAATTCCTGTCGGACGTGTATCTGCGCTGCCCGGATTGCGACGGCAAACGCTTCCGCCCGGAAGTCCGCGAAGTCAAACTCTCGCACCTGGGGCGCGAAGCCTCCATCGACGAAGTGCTGGATATGACGGTGCACGAAGCCAGCCTCTTCTTCAAGGGCTTGCGCGATGTGCAGACCGGCCTGGCCCCGCTGGTGGATGTCGGCCTGGAATACGTCAAGCTGGGGCAGCCTGTCCCGACCCTTTCCGGCGGCGAAGCCCAGCGCCTC
>NZ_JBQEKA010000116.1:0-7550 GCF_052103615.1 Kerstersia sp.
GCGTGCAGCGGCTTCCTTGCCTGCGCGGCAGGCGGGGCGGGTGGCGGGCAGCCTGATGGGCAGCCTGCCGGGCAAACAGCAAAAAGGCATTCCGCTTCAGGCATCGGCGCAGGGGACCTTGTCATCCGTGCATAGGGCAGCGGCGGTGAGTTTCCGGCAAAAATGCACGGATGTGTTGCTGATAGCTGTCTGGGCGGCGCTGATCCCCGGCTTCATGTGGCTGGGGCATTACGCCGGGTTTTGATAGCCCAGGCGCCGGAGGCGGCAGCATGCCCGTTGCAGGCCGCGGCCAGGCGGCCGGGCCTGTTGTGTAACGGCTGTTTTGCGCAAATGCTTTTGTGCCAATGCGCGCACAAGTTTCCGCGCGTAAGTCGCTGAATCTAGTGTAGAATAGCTGGTTTTTCAACGCATCCTCTGCCGGGGTCTAGCAGTTCTGTCCTACAACATCCCCGAGCATGATGGTTACGGAGCCCTAAATGGCCAACATCATTGAAATCATCGAGCAGGAAGAAATTGCCCGCCTGTCGGCTGGCAAAGAATTCCCCGCATTCGCACCTGGCGACACCGTCGTGGTCAATGTCAACGTGGTTGAAGGCACGCGCAAGCGCGTCCAGGCCTACGAAGGCGTGGTCATCGCCAAGCGTAACCGTGGTCTGAATTCTGCCTTCATCGTGCGCAAGATCTCCTCCGGTGAAGCAGTGGAGCGCACGTTCCAACTGTACTCGCCGCAGATCGCTTCGATCGAAATCAAGCGTCGTGGTGATGTTCGCCGCGCCAAGCTGTACTACCTGCGCGAGCGTTCCGGCAAGTCGGCTCGCATCAAGGAAAAGCTGGTGCGCAGCAACAAGCGCCAAGCGCAAGCACAAGCACAAGCAGCAGCCGAATAAAAATCGGTTATTTGCTGAAACGGCCTGGAAAGGGATTCCTTTCCAGGCCGTTTTTTTATTTACGGCATTGTCATTTTCTGATTCATGCCGGGTGGATGTATCAATTTTGTATTTTGTTTTTACGAGAAACTATCCAATCCTTGATTAACCGGTTTGCCAAGTCTTGTTCATAACGTTTATAACAGTCAGATCACAGGCCTGGATACCCGCTCGGCATTAGACTGGCGCGGGCATGCTCCTCCAGCCGTGACCAAACGCCAAAGCGAAACCTTGCGGTTGATGGCGAGGTCTCGCGTGGCGGTTTTTTGGGGCGCAAGTTCCCCCTGAATGGCTCCGGCATCTAGTCGGGCATTGGGAGGAGCAGCTTCACAATGGTGTGCCGCCATTGCGGCTGGGATCATTCAGCTTGGGAGATATTGGTGAATCCACTGTTGTCCAAAGTCAGTTCGATTCTGGAAAATCTTGCCACGCCGGTGCAAGTGAATTTGCCGGGTGATGAGAAATTAGGGGCGTCGAACCCCCAAGTCGTGCTGACTGTGCACGATAAGGCCGTCCTGGCCCGGCTGGTATCGGGAGATATCGGCATTCTGGGGCAGGATTATGTGGAAGGCAGGGTAGATATTCAGGGCAGCATGCGCGACATCATGAGCGCCGCCTCGGAATTGCTGCCCGGTTCCCCTGTCGAAGCGGCCCGCGGCGGCCTGTTTACGGATCTGGTGCGCCGTTTGCTATCTGTATGGCGCCACTCCATTGAGCGCGATGCCAAGCAAATCGAGTTTCACTATGACCTGTCCGACGATTTCTATGGCTTGTGGCTGGATCCCCGCCGGGTTTATTCCTGCGCGTATTACGCCAAGCCGGATCAAACACTGGCGCAAGCCCAGGAAGCCAAGCTCGATCTGATATGCCGCAAGCTGCGTTTGCAGCCGGGAGAGCGTTTCCTGGATGTGGGTGCCGGCTGGGGCGGGCTGCTGCTATGGGCTGCCGAACATTATGGGGTAGAGGCCGAGGGGATTACCCTGTCGCGCAATCAGCATGCCTACGTCAACCGCCTGATTGAAGAAAAAGGGCTAGGGGGACGGGTCCGGATGTCACTGCTGGACTATCGCAAGCTCGATACGTCGCAGCCCTATGACAAGATTGCATCGGTCGGCATGTTCGAGCACGTAGGCCGAGCGCAAATGACCAAGTATTTCGAACGTCTGGCGCAATTGATCCGTCCTGGCGGGCTGATTATGAATCACGGCATTACGGCAGGCGGGCTCTATAACGCCGAAGTGGGCGGGGGCATGGGGGAGTTCATCGGGAAATACATTTTCCCGGGCGGCGAACTGACGCATATCAGCCATGTCATCGAAAGCCTTTCGGCTGGCGGCCTGGAAATGCTGGATACGGAAAATCTCCGGCCTCACTATGCGCGCACGCTCTGGGCCTGGAGCGATGCGCTGGAACAGCGTCTGGACGAAGCGGCGAAGATTCTGACCGGGGAGCAGGGGCAGCGGTCCTTGCGGGCTTACCGTCTTTATCTGGCTGGTTGTGCCGCCGGGTTCGAGAATGGCTGGATCGCGCTGCATCAGGTCGTCGCGCAGCATCAGCCCAGGCGCGGTCGGGCCGATGAGCTGGATTACCCGGCGGGGCAAGCCTACCCATGGCGCCGCGACGATATTTATCGCGCCGGTTAAGGGCGGAAAAAGCGGCCTGAAGCAGGGGCTGCCCATGCGTGCCGGACGGGCGCGCGCGGCGCTGGCGCCCTGATTGCACAAGCCCGGAATGCCTCAGGTATTCCGGGCTTTTTGATGGGCCGTCGGCTTGAGGAAAAGCGCCAGCCGGGCCTAGGGTTTTCCTGGATTATTTGGGGTTTTGATCATTTTTGGTTAAAATGCCCCCTTCTTCATTCAGTTTGTTGTCAATTTCGTTGTATTCGTTTTGGCTTTCCATCACGAAAAACGATCCCTTGTGGAGAGCCATCACCTGGCTCCCCGTCAAAATGTCGGTATGTATTGGCGGTCTTGCCCGTCTTCCGCACACCTTCCTTATCTGCTAAATGGCGTTGTACCGTTTGTTATTGGCGGTACCGCGTCCAAGACCCTTAAGGAGGCGAATCATGAGTATTTCCCGTCGTTTCAATTCTCGCAATGTGGCGCGCGCCCCGCGCAATACGCTGTTGGCTGGCGCCGTCCTGCTGGCGCTGTCCGGTTTGGCCGGCACAGCGCAGGCGCAATCCGGTCCAACTTGCGAAGTCAGCCGTCCCGTTAATTTTGGCGGTATGAACTGGGAGTCCAACCTGGTGCTGGTCGATGTGCAGCGCTTCATCCTCGAAAAGGGGTATGGCTGCAAAACCGATGTGTTGCCCACTGAAACCCTGCCGGCTCTGGCCGCGCTGGAACGGGGCGACCTCGATGTGAATACGGAAATCTGGCTCAACAGTGTGGCCGAACCCTGGGCCAAGGCCGAAAGCGGCGGCAAGGTGAAACGGGTGGGCGAGCTGTATATGGGCGGGGAAGCCTGGTATATCCCGCGCTATACGGCGGAGCGTTACCCGGAACTGAAGTCGGCGGCAGACCTGCCGAAATTCAAGGATAAATTCGCCGACCCGGAAGAGCCTGGCAAGGGCCGTTTCTATGGGTGTCCGGCAGGCTGGGGTTGCGAAGTCGTGAGCTCCAATCTGTACCGTGCGCTGGGCCTGGAAGACAGCTACACGCTGTACTCGCCTGGCACCGGTGCGGCGCAGAAGGCGGCGCTGACGTCCGCGTACAAGCGCAAACAGGACGTCGTGTTCTATTACTGGTCGCCGACGCCGCTGGTAGGCTCCATGGATCTGGTCGAGCTGGAACTGCCGCCTTATGACAAGGCCAAGCACGAATGCCTGACGGCGCCCAAGTGCGCCAATCCCGAACCCAGCGCCTATCCTGAAAACCCGGTCTTTACCGGTTTGAACGTGGCGTTCGCGCAGCAGGCGCCGACGCTGGCCGAGTTCTTTACCAAGATGGCCGTGCCGCTGCCTGTCATGAATGCCACGCTGGCGCATCTCGAAGAAACCGGCGATGACGCAGACGATGTGGCGCAATGGTTCCTCAAGAACCACGGCGATGTCTGGAAACAATGGGTGCCGGAAGAGGTAGCGACGCGAGTGCAGGCTGAGCTGTAAGCCAGCGCTGCCCCTGCGTTCCTGCGTGGCTTCCCCGCGCTGCTGGTTGATCCGGCAGCGTGGCTGGCGCTGCGCCGGCCTATCCCTTTTTTGACGGTCTGCCGGGAGCGTGAGCGCTGCCGGCATGGCTGATGGTGCTCATTATGTTTCCTGAATTGATACCCGCGCGCGATTTACGGCGCGCCATCGACGGCTTCGTCGAACATCTTGTTTCCCGCTATGCCGATACGCTGGAGACCTTGTCCAAGCCCTTCCTGCATGCTCTGGTCTGGCTTGAGCAAGTTCTTCGCGGAACGCCATGGTGGGTGGTGGTCCTGGCTGTCATCGTTATTGCCTGGCTGGTCAGCCGTCGGGTGGTGTTCAGCGTTTCCATGGGGGCGCTGCTGTGTGTGATCGGCTTGCTTGGCCTGTGGGATGCCGGCATGCAAACCCTGTCGCTGATGATTATGGCGGTCTTGACGTCCGTGGTCATAGGCATTCCATTGGGCATCATCATGGCCAGGGTGAACTGGCTGCGCAGCATCATGATGCCGGTATTGGATGTCATGCAGACCATGCCCAGTTTTGTCTATCTGATCCCGGTTGTCATGCTGTTCGGGCTGGGCAAGATTCCCGCCATCATCGCGACGGTGATTTATGCAGTGCCGCCCTTGATCCGCCTGACTGATCTGGGCATCCGCCTGGTCGATGAAGAAGTCCTGGAAGCCTCACGCGCTTTCGGCGCCAATTCGCGCCAGCAACTGTTCGGCGTTCAACTGCCGCTGGCCTTGCCCAATATCATGGCGGGCATCAACCAGACCACGATGATGGCCTTGTCCATGGTGGTCATCGCTTCCATGATAGGCGCGCGCGGCCTGGGCTACGAGGTGTTGCTGGGCATTAACCGCCTGGAAGTCGGGCGCGGCCTGCTGGCCGGCCTGGGTATCGTGGTGCTGGCAGTGCTGTTCGACCGCATTACGCAATCTTATGGACAGCGGGTTCGGCAAGGAGGTGCGCGATGAGCAAGATCGAGGTCAAGGGTATCTACAAGATTTTCGGCTCGCACCCCAAAAAGTGGCTGGCCGAGGCGCAATCCGGCATCAGCAAGGAAGAGCTGCTCAAGCGCAGCCGCCATACGCTGGGTTTGCGTGATATCAGCCTGTCCATCGAAGAAGGCAGCATCTACGTCATCATGGGCCTGTCGGGCTCGGGCAAGTCCACCCTGATCCGCCATTTCAATCGCCTGATTGAACCGACGGCAGGGCAGATTCTGGTTGACGATGTCGATGTGATGAGCCTGGGCAAGCGGGAATTGGAAAAATTCCGGCAGAAGACCATGAGCATGGTGTTCCAGCGCTTTGGCCTGTTTCCGCACCGCTCGGTTTTGGACAATGCCGCCTATGGGCTGGCGGTCCAGGGCGTGGGGCGGGCGCAGCGCGAAGAGAAGGCGCGCTACTGGCTGGAGCAGGTTGGGCTGGCCGGGTTCGAAGAGCAATATCCGTCACAATTGTCCGGCGGCATGCAGCAGCGGGTCGGCCTGGCCCGCGCGCTGGCGACCGACGCGGAAATTCTGCTGATGGATGAAGCCTTCTCGGCGCTGGATCCGCTGATCCGCCGTGAAATGCAGGATCAGCTGCTGCAGTTGCAGTTCAAGCTCAATAAAACCATCGTTTTCATTACCCATGACCTAGATGAGGCTTTGCGTCTGGGCAACCGGATTGCGATTCTGAAGGATGGCGAATTGGTGCAGGAAGGCACGCCTGAAGATATCCTGCTCAATCCCGCCACCGATTATGTACAGGCCTTCCTGCAGGATGTGAATCGCACCAAGGTGCTCAATGCGCGCCATGTGGTCAACCCGCCGCGCCTGACGCTGACGATGCGCTCGCAACCGGCGCATGCCCTGCAGCGCATGCAGATGCTCGATTATGAATACGCGCCGGTTCTCGACGGCAAGCGTCTGGCCGGAATCATTTTGCGTGAGCGTGTCGAGGAAGCCATTGCTGCGCATGCGCGTGATATTTCGGCCTACACTGGCGACATGACCTCTGTGCCTGCCACGGCCGGACTGGACGAGGTGCTGAGCCACATGCTGGACAGCAATGCTCCCGTGGCGGTGACAGGCGAGGATGATGAATTCATTGGCATGCTGTCGCGCAAGAAAGTGGCGGAACTGGTAGCGCCGCTTGTGGCGGAGGCGCAGGGCGAAAACCCGGCGCCCGCGGCAGAAGCGGCTGGTTCCGGAGGGGAAGCGCAAGCGCCACAGACCGGGGGCAACCGCGGCGCGGCAGCCTAGGCCGGCTCAGGAGATGTATTCGTGGCAGCAGTGAACGGGCGCGGCAGCCGCCGCGCGCGCAAAGGCGTTGACCGCCGTATGTATGACGACCCGACCTTGTCGGAACAGGATGGCATCCGCTATCTGCATTTCGGCACGGAATGGATACAAGGGGCGATGGCTGTCGATAGCCCCGCCGAACTGGTGCTGGAATATACCCGCCAGATGATGGCGTGGCTGCTGTTTCTGGAGCCGCCGCGCGATGGAGCGATTGGCCAGTTGGGGCTGGGCGCGGGCTCGCTCACGCGTTTTTGCCTGAAGAAAACGCGCAGCCGCCTGACGGTCGTGGAATGGAACCGCATGCTGCCCATGATGTGCAGCCTGTATTTCCGTTTGCCGGCAAATGCGCGTTTGCAAATAGAGATAGAAGATGCCCAGGACTGGGTGGCCGAACCGCAGCTTGCGGGCAGCTGCCCGATTCTGATGGTGGATCTCTATGATGCCGATGCCCAGGGCCCGGTGCGGGATTCCGTCGAGTTTTACGGAAACTGCCGCCGCATCCTTGGCGATACCGGGGTGCTGACCGTGAATCTGTTTGGTGCCCACGAAAGCTTCGCGCCCAATATTGCCAATCTCAAGGCCGCATTTGATGGGCGGCTTCTGCTTTTGCCGGAGATAGATGCCGGTAACCGCATTGCGATTGCTTTCAGCGGCCCGCCGCTGGCCGTGGAGGCGCAGCGCCTGCTGGCGCGCGCGGAAGTCGTGGAATCCCGCTATGGCTTGCCGGCCCGGCGCTGGGCGCGCAGCCTGCTGAGCGAAGCGCAGGACGGTATTTTACGGGTCTAAGCAAGCCTGGCGGCGCCTGTGCCGGCGATGCCGGCAGGCGCCATTCCCGCATGGGCGGGAGTCGTTTTTTCCTCTTCTGAAGCTGTCTAAGTGTGGCTGTTTCGGTTTATTTATTCTTTTCCTGCGTTGTTATTGATAAAAAAGCAGGATGGCTGCAATTTTTCTATATATTGCTCTGGCGATTTGCGCAACCTGCGTATTCCATAATTCACCGATATAGGGCTGTGCGGGTTACTATTTCCCCACTTTCACAGGGCTTTTCCGGGGGAATCCGCTATGTTGCATATCAAACGTACAGTCCTGGCCATGGTTGCCGCCGCAGGCTTGGCAGCTGCCGCACCATCTTTTGCTCAGCAGAAATCCGTCGCTTTGGTCACGATTGTCGAACACCCAGCGCTGGATGCGGTGCGTGACG
>NZ_JBQEKA010000117.1:0-2079 GCF_052103615.1 Kerstersia sp.
CAGCGCGTGCTGGAAGACGCGTTCGGGCATATCGGCAAGCTGCATCCGGGCAGCATGCTGGCGCCTTTGCAGGGGCCGGCCTGGGGCTACCGTTTCCGCGCCAGATTGGGGGTCCGCATGGTGCCCGGCAAGGGTGGCGTGATGATTGGGTTTCGGGCGCGCAAAAGCAGTTACGTGGCGGATATCCGCGAATGCCGGGTTTTGCCTGCGCATGTTTCGCGCTTGCTGGAACCCTTGCATGACCTGGTGGCGCAATTGTCGGTGCCGGAACGCATTCCGGAGATTGAAGTGGCGGTAGGGGATCAGGTCACGGCGCTGGTGTTGCGCCACCTGGCGCCGCTGCAACGGCGGGATATCGAACGCTTGCGCGATTTTGGCGTGCAGCACGGGATTTCCTGGTGGCTGCAGCCGGGTGGCCCCGATAGCGCCCATCCCTTGGTGCGCGGCGATGATGCCAAGCTGGCCTATGCCTTGCCCGCCTATGGCTTGCGCATGCCATACCGGCCAACCGATTTCACTCAGGTGAACCATGCGCTCAATCAAGTGCTGGTTGCGCGCGCGTTGGCCTTGCTGCAGTGCCAGCCGCAGGACAGGGTGGCGGATTTGTTCTGCGGGCTGGGCAATTTCAGCTTGCCGCTGGCCACTTGCAGCCGGTCCGTCCTGGGCGTAGAGGGCAGCATCGCCTTGACCGACCGCGCCAGGCAAGCCGCCGCGCAGCACGGGTTGGCGGATAAGGCGCAGTTCCAGACTTTGAATCTATTCGAAATCGACGTGCGCTGGCTGCGTTCGCTAGGGTATTTTGATCGCATGCTGATCGACCCGCCGCGTGATGGCGCCCTGGCGCTGGCCACAGCGCTGGCTGCGCTGCAAACGCATGAGCGGCCGCGCCGCATCGTTTATGTATCCTGTAATCCGGCCACGCTTGCCAGAGACGTGGCCATGATGGTGCACACGGGTGGCTACCGGCTATTGCAGGCGGGGGTCATCAATATGTTCCCGCATACTGCCCATGTGGAGTCGATTGCCGTGCTGGAGCCGTAATCCGGCCGCGCTGAAATGAACTTTTGCAGAAAGATCGCATACGGTTGCTGCTGAGGCTCGTGTACGCTTGGCCTGGCTCGTGACGCAGGCTTAAGCCTTATGGGGCTGCTGCGACGCGCATTTTTCCTGCGCGACTGGATCACGCTGATCCGGGCGCGCCTCATGATGAGGATGGTGTTTTGATTTCTCCCATAGCCTTATGCCAGCGCGCGGCGATCCGCGCCCTGGCGACTGCCTGCCTGGGCCTGCCGGCAGCCGCCAGCTTGGCAGATACGGTATTGCTCTCCAATGGTGACCGCTTGACCGGGACGATTCAGCTGCTGGATGGGGGAAAATTGCTGCTGAATACCGCTTATGCCGGTGAAATACGCCTAGACTGGAAGCACGTCACACAGATAGAAACTGATGACCCCTTGGTGCTGCGAGCCCCAGGGCTGCCTGCGGGCTACCGGGCCAGGCTGTTGCCCGCGCCCCAGGAAGGGCAAGCCTTGCAACTGGCCGCCGCCCCAGAGACCCCCGAGGCCGCGGCCGCGCAACCGATTGCCCTGAGCCAGGTGGAGCGCCTGGTGCGCCCGCATCCGGTCCTGCGGGATTGGGTCTTCAAAGGCAATGCCGACTTGGCGCTGGACGCGAACCATGCCGCCAAGAGCAATGAAAACTGGACGGTAGCTTTGCAATCCACGCTGAGGCGCTATAACTGGCGCCACGGCTTGACAGCCAATTACACCCGCAAATCCCAGGACAGCGTGGTGGGTACCCATAATTACATGGCGCTCTATACCCTGGACCGCTTCGTCACCGAGAAACTCTTTATTCAGGGGCGTGTGCGCTACCGTCATGACTATATCGATGACCCGGCGCGGGATCTGAGTTTTGCACTGGGGCCGGGCTATCAGTTCTGGGATAACGAACTGGGCGCCTTGTCGGTGTCAGCGCTGGCCAACCATACGCGTTACCGCTATCACGACGGCGACAGCGTGCGCTTTCAATCGCTGGGGATGAGCTGGGATTATTCGCGCTATTTCAGCGGCAAACAGT
>NZ_JBQEKA010000117.1:2089-7463 GCF_052103615.1 Kerstersia sp.
GCAGCTGTTTTCCCATGGCGAGGTGTACCAGGCGCTGAGCAGCGAGGCAGACCAGAGCATGGATATTGCGGTGGGGATGCGCTACAGCCTCACGGAATGGCTGTCGCTTTATACCAAGGCCAGCTATAACCGCGTCACGGCCTCCGGCCAGCCCAATAATAGCGAGCGAAAGTATTCGGTCGGCTTGAGCACCCGCTGGTAAAAAGGCTGGTAAAGAGGCTGGTAAAAAGGCGGCCCCGAAGGGCCGCCCTGATTGCTCGCTTTAATGGCTTGCTTTGATTGCTGGCTTTAATTGCTGGCTTTGGGGCCTTGTCAGCGGGCCTCGGGCAGCGCGTCGATCAGACGCTGCGCTTCGATACGGACACGCTCAGGCGCCGTGCCGCCAATGTGAGAGCGGGAGGCGACCGAGCCTTCCAGCGTCAGCACATGATGCACATCATCCTGAATGTCGGGGTGGAAGGCCCGCAATTCTTCCAGCGTCAGATCGGACAGATCGCAGCCGCGTTCTTCGCAGGCGCGTACCGCCAGCGCCACGGTTTCGTGGGCATCACGGAAGGGCAGGCCGCGCTTGACCAGGTAGTCGGCCAGATCGGTCGCGGTGGCGTAGCCTTGCAGGGCGGCGGCGCGCATGGCGTCAGCCTTGACGAGGATGCCGCCGACCATATCCACGAAGATCGTCAGGGTGTCGCGCAGCGTGTCTGCCGTATCGAACAGGCCTTCCTTGTCTTCCTGGTTGTCTTTGTTATAGGTCAGCGGCTGGCCTTTCATCAAAGTCAGCAGCGCGATCAGGTTGCCGTTCACGCGGCCGGCCTTGCCGCGGGCCAGTTCCGGGACGTCCGGGTTCTTCTTTTGCGGCATGATGGAACTGCCGGTGCAGAAGCGGTCAGCCAGGTCGATGAAGCCGACGCGCGGGCTCATCCAGAGCACCAGTTCTTCCGACAGGCGCGAGAAGTGCGTCATGATGAGCGAACCGGCGGCGCAGAATTCGATGGCGAAGTCGCGGTCGGACACGGCGTCCAGCGAGTTGCGTGCGACGTCGTCAAAGCCCAGGGTGCGCGCCACGCGTTCGCGGTCGATGGGGTAGCTGGTGCCAGCCAGGGCAGCCGCTCCCAGCGGCAGGCGGTTGACGCGGCGGCGGGTGTCGATGAGGCGTTCCGCGTCGCGGCCGAACATTTCGGCATAGGCCAGCAAGTGATGGCCGAAGGTGACAGGTTGGGCCACTTGCAGGTGCGTGAAGCCCGGCATGATGGTGGCGGCATGCTCCAGCGCCAATTGCGCCAGCGCGCGGCGCAGCTGGCTCAGCAGATCAACCAGCAGGTCGATCTCGCTGCGTAGCCAGAGGCGGATGTCGGTAGCGACCTGGTCGTTGCGTGAGCGGCCGGTATGCAGGCGCTTGCCCGCATCGCCGACCAGCTCCACCAGGCGCTTTTCGATGTTGAGGTGAACGTCTTCCAGGTCCAGCGACCATTCGAACTGGCCGGCCTCGATTTCGGCTAGCACCTGGGCCATGCCGCGCTGGATGTCGGCGTAGTCCTGGGCGCTGATGACGCCTACGGCCGATAGCATTTCGGCGTGCGCCAGCGAGCCCTGGATATCAACAAACGCGAGGCGTTTGTCAAAATCGACGGACGCGGTGTAACGCTTGACCAGATCGGAGACGGGTTCGGAAAAACGCGCCGACCAGGCCTTGGCCTTGTTGGCGAATTGATTGTGATGGGATGATGTGGTGTCTGACATGATGGCAGGATTATAAGATGCGCGATAATGCAGCAACCTCAATTGTCCCGAATTACTGGAAGCAATGGTAGAGCTGGCTCATTTTTATCAATCCTTGCTGGATGCCTGGATGCCCAAAAGCGAATGGGCGCAGACGGTATTCGGCCTGTGTGTGCTGGTGGTCGTGGCCTTGCTGGCCCAGGTCATCATTGCGCATGTCGTGTTGCGGGTGATCCGCCGCCTGCTGCGCGTGAGCGGCCGGGAGGATTGGGATCAGGCCTTGCGCCGCCGTGGCGCCTACCGCAATTTATGGCGTTCGGTGCCGCCGCTGGTGGTCTCCGTCAATGCCGATGTGGTGCCGCATTTCGAGCGCCTGGCCGGCCCGGTGAGCCGTCTGGCCTTGATTCTGGCGATTGTTTTCTTTTTCCAGGCGCTGCGCAATTTCCTGAGCGCCTTGCAGGATACCTACGCCGCCACGACACGGGCGCAGACGCGTTCCATCAAGGGCTACATCGAACTGGGCAAGATCGCCTTGCTGGCGATTTGTTTTGTCCTGGTGATATCCATTCTGGTGGATCGTTCGCCTGTCATCCTGATTTCCGGTCTGGGCGCTTTGTCGGCGGTCCTGCTGCTGGTGTTCAAGGATACGCTGCTGTCGCTGGTGGCCAGCACCCAGCTGACCAGCAACGACATGCTGCGCATTGGTGATTGGATCGAAATGCCGCAGGCCGGGGCCGATGGCTTCGTGATCGACATCGCGCTGCATACCGTGAAAGTGCAGAACTGGGATAAGACGGTCACGACCATCCCGACCTACAAGCTGTTTTCGGAGAGCTACCGCAATTGGCGGCAGATGTTCGAATCCGGCGGGCGGCGCATCAAGCGTACGTTGCGCATCAATGCCAGCTGCGTGCGGTTTTTGAGCGATGCCGAGCATGAACGGCTGCAGACGTTCAGCCTGCTGCAGGAGTACATGAAAGAGAAGGATCAGGAGGTGACGCGTTTCAATGCCCAGCTCGGCGAGGCGGGCGGCAATGCCGTGAATCGCCGCCGCTTGACGAACCTGGGCACGTTCCGCGCCTACGCCAAGGCCTATATCCAGGCGCACAAAGAAATACGCAAAGACATGCTGTTGCTGGTGCGCATGATGGAACCGACGGCGGAAGGGATTCCGGTAGAGGTTTACTGCTTCACGAACAATACGGCCTGGGTTGAGTACGAACGCATTCAGGGCGATATTTTCGATCATCTGCTGGCGATTCTGCCGGAGTTTGATTTGCAGCTGTATCAGGCGCCATCCGGGGCGGATTTATTGCAGCTAGGCCCGCGTGAGGCGGCCAGGGCGGCAGCCATGGCGGCGGTGAATCGCTGAGATTGACCGTCATGGCATGGCGCCCGGCCGGGTGCCATGCTGCCGGACACACGCGGCGGCCAGGCCGCTGGCGGCAAAGGTAGGCAGCTTTGAATTGCCGGATTCACGAAGCCTATGGCGTGCGCGCCTGAGGCCGGCGCGCGCTGCCCGGCACCGGCATCCGTGCAATAATTCCAGCTGATGCACGGCTGCCTGGTGCATCGCCATCCTTCCCGCTTATTGCCTTTTGTCCCGGATAACACTGCCGTGAAGCAAGTCACCGCCATCATCAAACCATTCAAGCTGGACGAAGTCCGCGAAGCGCTCGCCGAAGTCGGCGTCAACGGCTTGACCGTGACGGAAGTCAAGGGTTTCGGCCGCCAGAAAGGCCATACGGAGCTGTATCGCGGCGCAGAGTATGTGGTTGATTTCCTGCCCAAGATCCGTGTGGATATCGTGTTGCCCGCCGAGCGGGTCGATGCCGCCATCGAGGCCATCCTGAAGGTGGCGCGCACCGGCAAAATCGGCGACGGCAAAATCTTCGTCACCCCGGTAGAACAGGCCATCCGCATCCGTACCGGCGAAAGCGGTGTTGACGCGCTGTGAACATGCGTCAAACACCAGAAAGCGCCACGCAGGAAAAAGTCCGTATCTCCAAACTGCTGGCAGAGCGCGGCATCTGTTCTCGCCGTGAAGCCGACAGCTATATCGAAAAGGGCTGGGTCAAGGTAGATGGGCAGGTAGCCCAGCTGGGTGACCGGGCCTGGCCCCATCAGTCCATCACGCTGGAACGGGCGGCGCAGTCATCCCAGACCAGCCGGGTCACTATTCTGCTGCATAAGCCGGTCGGGTATGTGTCCGGGCAGGCCGAAAAAGGCTACCGGCCCGCTGCGACGCTGGTGCAGGCTCAGACGCACTGGCGCGGCGATACCGGCCCGCAGCGCTTCCAGCCTGGTCACACTCGCGGTCTGGCGGCGGCAGGGCGGCTGGATATTGATTCCACCGGCTTGCTGGTCCTGACCCAGGACGGCCGGGTGGCGCGCCATCTGATCGGCGAAGACTCCGATGTGGACAAGGAATATCTGGTCCGGGTGGCCGGCCGCTTGAGCGAAAGTGGGCTGGCGCTTTTGAATCATGGCTTGTCCCTGGATGGCCACAAACTGCGCCCGGCCCAGGTGACATGGCAAAACGAAGATCAGCTGCGCTTTGTCTTGCGTGAGGGCCGCAAGCGCCAGATCCGGCGCATGTGCGAGCTGGTGGGCCTGAAAGTCATCGGCCTCAAGCGCGTGCGCATCGGCAAAATACGGCTGGGAGACCTGCCAGTGGGGCAGTGGCGCTACCTGAAACCGGGCGAACGCTTCTGAGCGGCCGGGCGCCTTGCTGAGGCTTGGCAAAATGCCCGCTGCCAGGACAGCGGGCCAGGACTGCGGGCCAGGACAAGCAGGGCATGACAGCGGGCCATAACAGCGAGGAGGCGCCTGGGGGCAGCCCCAGGCTTGGCGCCGGGCTCAGTCCTGCTGGAAATCCAGGGTGTAGCTGGCTTTGCCGTCCAGCGCCAGCTGGCGGGCCATCCAGGGCAAGGCTTCCTTAAGCGCTGCCGCCAGATTCCAGGGCTGGTTGATCAGAAACATGCCGCTGCCGTGCAGGCCGCGCCCGTCAGGTGAGGGCGCGCGTACCGTCAGGGTCGCATTCAGCCAATTGCGCACCGGCAGGCGTTGCAGTTTGCGGGGCAGCTCCTGCGCCTCGACCCGGGACACAATCGGGTACCAGACCGCAATCGTGCCAGGCGCATAGCGCTTGATGGCATCGTTCACGGCGGTGACGACTTTGCGGTAATCGGTTTTGTCTTCATAGGGCGGGTCTATCAGCACCAGGCTGCGGCGGCTGGGAACGGGCAGCAGCGCCTTCACGCCCTCAAAGCCATCCTGGCCGAAAATCGTGGTCTGGCGCATGGCGGTGCGGCCGCTGGCTTCCAGGTTGGCGACCAGCACCTCGACTTCGCTGGGGTGCAGCTCGAACAGGCGCAGGCGATCCGAGGGGCGCAGGCGCGACAAAGTGACCCAGGGCGAACCCGGATAGTGCCGCAGGGTGTTCTTGTCCTGATTGAAGCTGCGGATCAATTCGCGGTAGCTGTCCAGCAGCGGCGGCAATTGGCCCTGATGCGACCAGACGCGGCCGATACCATCTTCAAACTCGCCGCGTTTGGCGGCCCAGTCGCCATCCAGGGCGTACAGGCCGGCCCCCGCATGGGTGTCTATAACCCAGAACGGCGTGTCTTTGCGGGCAAAGTGCTCGACGGTCTGCAGC
>NZ_JBQEKA010000118.1:0-7362 GCF_052103615.1 Kerstersia sp.
TGGGCCTGCCGCAGTGGTGGTACACCTCGGTGGTTCCCATTTTTTCCTGCCTGATCGTTTTGCGCCAGTGGCAGGCGCTGGCGGCAGTCCTGCGGCAGTTACGACAGTTACGACAGTTAAGGCAGGCGCGGCCATGAGTTACGACATCTTGGGTGTGGTGCTGTTCGGCCTGTTTCTGCTGCTGCTGGTGACAGGCGTGCCCTTGGCTGTCGCGCTGGGCCTGTCTGGAACCGCCGTCGTGGCCTTTGCTGATCTGGGCATGCTGTCGGTGCCCATGAATGTTTACAACAGCATCTCCAAATATCCGCTGCTGGCCATTCCGATGTTCATTCTGGCCGGGGTGCTGTTCGAGCGTGCCGGCATTGCCGCCTCTATGGTGCGATTCGCGGCGTCCATCGTCGGGCCGCGCCGCGGCGGCCTGGCGGCAACGGCGATTATCGTGGCGATGATTCTGGGCGGCATTTCCGGTTCCGGCCCGGCGGCTTCATCGGCGGTGGGCGCGGTCATGATCCCGCAGATGATACGCGCCGCTTATCCCCGCGGCTTTGCCGCTGCCGTTGTCGGAGCGGGGGCATCGACGGATATCCTCATCCCGCCGTCGATTGCCCTGGTGATCTACAGCATGCTGGTGCCTCAGGCCAGCGTGCCAGCCTTGTTTGCAGCGGGCATGGTGCCAGGCGTGCTGGCCGGGCTCTGCCTGATCGGCGGTTCGGTCTGGCTGGCGCGCCGTCATGAAATTGGCACCGAGCAGGACGATGCCAGGCCGCCGTTCTGGGCCAGCCTGAGAGAAGCCGTTTGGGCGCTGATGGCGCCCGTGGTGATTCTGGGCAGTATGCGCACGGGGCTGGTAACGCCGACGGAAGCCGCCGTGCTGGCCGTGTTCTACGGGCTGGTGGTTGGCGTGCTGGTCTATCGTTCGCTGACGCCCAGGGTGTTGTACCGGGTGCTGGTGGAAGCTTGCGAATTGTCGGCGATCATCCTCATCATCCTGGCATTGGCTTCGGTCTTTTCATTGGCCAGCAATGCCTTGGGGACCTTCGATCACCTGGCGCGGGCGCTGGTGTCGTCGGTCAGCTCAGAGACCGGCTTGCTGCTGATGATCAATCTCGTCTTGCTGATTGCGGGCATGTTTATTGACGGGATTTCGATCTTCTTCATTTTCCTGCCGCTCTTCGTTCCCATCATGAATTATTTCCAATGGGATCCGGTCTGGTTCGGCATTCTGATCGTGATGAATATTGCGATCGGGCAGTTCACGCCGCCGGTCGGGCTGAATCTGGTCGTGACAGCGCGTATTGCCAGAACGTCGCTGGAATCCACGACGTATTGGGCCGTCATGCTGAGCCTGTTCATGGTGCTGCTGCTATTGCTATGCACGTTCGTGCCGCAACTGGTTTTGTGGCTGCCGCGCCTGCTGGGCTACTAAGATAGCGGGGCATTGATGCCCGGGAGGGGGCGTGCCATGGCAGCGCGGCATGCCGCAGCGCGCGGGCAAGCCGGGCGCTGGCGGGTACCCGTATCAGCTTGGCACTGATATTCGCACCTCTCCGCACCGGCACCCGACACCAGGCACCCGCACCGGCATGGGGGCCGGTGCGGGTGTCTGGTGTCTGATGCCGGATACCGGGCGCCGCTTAGGGTTGCGGGGGATTGATACCGGCGTTTTGGATGCTGGGCGCGCCGTGGGCGGCCATGTGCTCCAGGACGGTGTTCATGTCTTTGTCGCCCCGGCCGGAGAGGTTGACGAGTATCGCCTGGTCCGGGCGCATTTCACGCGCCAGTTTGATCGCGTAGGCGACAGCATGGCTGGATTCCAGGGCCGGGATGATGCCTTCGGCGCGGCACAGGTAATGGAAGGCATGCAGCGCTTCGGCATCCGTGATGCCCACATATTCCACCCGGCCGAGATCATGCAGCAAGGCATGTTCCGGCCCGACGCCAGGGTAGTCCAGCCCGGCGCTGATGCTGTGGGTTTCCATGACCTGCCCGTCATCATTCTGGATGATATAGGTGCGGTTGCCGTGCAGCACGCCGGGGCTGCCGCGCTGCAATGACGCGGCATGCTGGCCGCTATCCAGGCCCAGGCCGGCCGCCTCCACACCGATGAGGCGGACGTTATCCTCGCTGATATAAGGGTGGAAGATGCCGATGGCATTGCTGCCGCCGCCCACGCAGGCCACCACGGCGTCCGGCTGGCGCCGGCTCAGCCCCAGGCTGCCCATGATTTCGGGCATCTGCACCCGGCATTCCTTGCCGATCACGCTCTGAAAATCGCGCACCATCATGGGGTAGGGGTGCATGCCCGCCACGGTGCCGATCAGATAGAAGGTGTTGTCCACATTGGCGACCCAATCGCGGATGGCTTCGTTCATGGCGTCCTTGAGCGTCCGGCTGCCAGAATCGACGCTGGTCACGGTCGCGCCCAGCAATTGCATGCGCTGCACATTGGGCATTTGCCGGCGGATATCTTCGCTGCCCATGTAAATCACGCACTCCAGGCCATAGCGGGCGCAGATCGTGGCAGTCGCGACACCGTGCTGGCCGGCGCCGGTTTCGGCGATGATGCGCGGCTTGCCCATGCGCCGGGCCAGCAGGGCCTGGCCGATGACGTTATTGATTTTGTGCGCGCCGGTGTGATTCAGGTCTTCGCGCTTGAGGAAGATCTGCGCGCCGCCGCTTTCTTCGCTCAGGCGGCGGGCATGGTAAACCGGGGATGGGCGTCCGACGTAATGAGCCAGCTCATTGCGGAACTCCGAAATGAAAGCCGGGCTGCGGCCATAGTGCTGATAGGCATCACGCAAGTCGGCAACGGCCTGGGCCAGGGTTTCGCTGACGAAACTGCCGCCATAGGGGCCGAAGTGGCCGTTGGCGTCAGGCTGCTGGTATTGCGAGCAATCCACCGCAACTTCCGCTTGAGGGGCGGCGCCGGCGGGGGCGGGGCGTTGTTTGAGCGACAGGACGGGACGGGGGGTATTCATGGTCAGACTCCATTGCTCCGCCGGACCGGCCTGTTTCAGGGATCAGGGGCACGGGCGACGGAAAATTCCAAAAACCCTTGGCGTTGCAGCACGAGCAGCACGCATAGCACGCATGACGGAGGTCATGCCTTGCGAGCCAGGCGAATGCCCGGCACGGCCGCAAGGATGCGGTGCGAGTCAGTGAGCAGCGGAAAGGGAAAACAAAGGCCGGAAGGGCGGTCTCAGCGGCGTGAGCAGGCCCACGCGGAAACGGCGGCGGATTGCCATCGTTCGCGTTTGCAGATGTGCACCCACCACGCAAGGCGCGGGGAGAGCTGGCGTTTGTTGGACGAAGTAACCAAGTCGATTCCTGTCGGACGGGGGCGCAGCGGCCAGGGCATGAAAGCCGGGCAGGCGCAGCGCACCGCTTTATTCTACTGCGTGATGAAAAGGAAGCAAGCGCCAGGGCGCCTGCGCGGAAAACGAGCGGGGTTTTCGGCTCTGAGTGCGTACCTATTTTTTTGCGCTGTGGCGGCACGGCATCAATATGCCGGGAAAAGAGGTGATTTCGCTGTCCGCTGCGCGGGGTCTGGGGGATGGCTGGCCAAGTCGTGTCGATTTTTCCCACTAGGTGAAAAAAAATAGGGCCGCAAAGATGACATTGCTTGTAGATTTTCCGGTGCAGCGTGTTACGATAATTTTCGATCCCTTGAGTTTGTCCGCTGACCGCATCGGCGTGCTGGGCTATATCAGACTGATTTTTTTGCCTGCCGTGCTGCGGCTGCGCGATTCCCTGGTTGCGCATGGGGCGCCTCGTCTGGCGTCCCTGAAACCTCGCCAGTCTGCTGTCCCCGTTCTCCGGCGTTGTGCAGCGTGCTTGAAGCCCTGTTGCAATTTCAGCTGCGAGAGATCGAAGAACCCGTTTCCGGGGGCGTTTCACGTATGTGGTTTGTCTATAGCCAGCCTGGCCAGGCGGGACGGGTCTCGTCCGTATCGAGTCGTTGCTTTTGTCTGTTTCCCAAAAGGATGCGCGGACAGACGCAATGGCTTTGACGGCAGTGCCCAGGAGGCGCTGCGTCTCCCGTGTGGCTGACTGAGCGGCCAGGATGAAGCCGTTCAGGCCGGAATCGGAAGTGGGAATGGGGGAGACCGCTCCGCTGTTCCCTTGTTTATCTGCAATCATTAAAGACGAGATGGAAACACGCCTTGAACATGATCTGCTCGGCGACCTGGAAGTGCCAGCAGATATCTATTACGGTATCCAGACCTACCGTGCCGTGCAGAACTTCAATTTGTCCGGTACCAAGCTGTCCGACTATCCCTCCTTCGTCCGGGCGCTGGCGATGGTCAAGCATGCCTGCGCGGATGCCAACCATGCGCTGGGCCAGATGGCTGACGACCGGCACGAAGCCATCGTCCATGCCTGCCAGCGTGTTGTAAACGGTGAATTCAGCGATCAATTCCCGGTCGATATGATTCAAGGCGGTGCCGGTACTTCGACCAACATGAACATCAATGAAGTCGTGGCCAATATCGGCCTTGAGTTCATGGGGCGCAAGAAAGGCGAATATGCCCAGCTGCACCCGAACAATGATGTCAATATGTCGCAGTCCACCAACGACGTCTATCCGACGGCGATTCGCCTGGGCCTCTTGCTGGAGCAGCAGGAAGTGGTAGCCAGCCTGGACCGCCTGATCGACTCGCTGGAAAGCAAGGCTGGCGAACTGGCTGATGTCCTCAAAATGGGCCGCACGCAATTGCAGGATGCCGTGCCCATGACCATGGGCCAGGAATTCCACGCCTTTGCCAGCACGCTGGCCGATGATGCCGATTACCTGCGTCAGGATGCCAAGCGCCTGCTGTATGACGTGAACCTGGGCGGCACCGCCATTGGTACCGGCATCAACACTCACCCGGATTATGCCGGGCTGGCCGTGGCGCGTCTGGCGGCTGTCAGCGGCGAAGCCATGCGTCCTGCGCGTGACCTGATTGCGGCGACCTACGACATGGGCGCGTTTGTGATGTTGTCGTCGGCGCTCAAGCGCTTGGCGATGCGTTTGTCCAAGATGTGCAATGACTTGCGTCTGCTGGGCAGCGGCCCGCGCACCGGTTTGCAGGAATTGAACCTGCCGCCGCGCCAGCCGGGCAGTTCCATCATGCCGGGCAAGGTCAACCCCGTGATTCCCGAAGCCGTGAATCAGGTGGCTTTTGCTGTCATGGGCAATGATGTGGCCATTACCATGGCTGCCGAAGCCGGTCAGCTGCAGCTGAACGTCATGGAGCCGCTGGTGGCGTTCAAGCTGTTCGAGTCGCAACGCCTGCTGGCCCGTTCCATGGACATGCTGCGCGAGCTGTGCATTGTCGATATCACCGCCAATGCCGATCACAGCCGCAAGCTGATGGAAAACTCCATCGGTCTGGTGACGGCGCTGAATCCGTTCATCGGCTACGAAAACTCCACGCGCATTGCCGCCATGGCACTGGAAACGGGTCGTGGCGTGCTGGAACTGGTGCGTGAAGAAAAGCTGCTGGACGACGACATGCTGGAAGAAGTGCTTAAGCCGGAAAACATGATGCGCCCGCGCATCGCCGCGCATAGCTGATTCCGCCACAGAGGCAGCGGGCAATAGCATACGCAATAGCATGCTGTTGCCTGACACAGCCGGGAGAAGGTCTGAATAGGCCTCTCCCGGCTTTTTTATGGCTGCGCCGTCAGGGCGGCCAGGCAGGCAAGGGCAGGGGCGTCCGGCAGCGAAGGTCAGCATAGTGCGGGGGGGGCGTCGGGGCGTCAGCGTTGTGGCGGTCGGAGACGTAATCAGGCCAGCGGCGCGCTTGCCGGCTGCGGGGGCGTGGCACAGGCGCGGTGTTGCAGCCATTGCATCACCTCAGCGGCATTCTGGTCTGGCAAGCAGACCGGATAAAACACCTGTTCGATCCGGTCATCGCGGGCGATCAGGGTCAAGCGGCGCAGCAAAGTCTGGCCCCCGGCAGCGAAGACCGGCAGGCTGAGCGCGCGCGTCAGGGCGAGATCCTTGTCGGACAGCAAGGGAAAAGGCAGGTGCAGGCGTTCCGCGGCCTCACGCTGGTAGGCCGTATCCTGGACGGACAGGCCGAACAGCTGGGCAACGCCCAGCGCCTGAAGGCCGGCAAAATGATCCCGGAAGGCGCAGGATTGCGGCGTGCAGCCGCGAGCGCCCGGAATGCTGTCCCAATCCTGGGGCAATGGCGTGCCGGGGCGGCCGGTCATCGGATACACATAAATGACGGTGAGCCCGCGCAAGCGGGCCAGATTCACGTATTTGCCGCCGGTGGATGCCAGTGCCAGTTCCGGCAAACGCATGCCCGGCAGGTGGCGGCCGCCGCCATCATCGGCAGGGGCGGGAGTGATAGCAGGGGCGGGCTGTTCGGCGGGTGACTGCGGGTTCTTCATGGCGGGTTGGCTGCCTGGCGTGCGTGAAGTGCTGGGCCTGGGCCCGGAAAATAAATCTCCGGCGCATACGATCCGGTGATTTTTATTTCGGCCCAGGCAAATTATAATTTGTCATAGGACAAATTTAGCAGATCAGGAAGCCCCTTGTCCATGTGCCGCAAACGCTTGGCGGAATTTCCGCAAATTGCGCTTTGCTGAGCGCTCCTGACTGCCGCTTTCCGGGAGCAGACCGCATGAAGACCGCTTTGGTGCTACGCCATGTGCATTTTGAAGACCTCGGTACGCTGGAAGCCTTGTTGCAGGCACGCGGTTTCAGCGTGAGGTATCTCGACCCTGCGGTCGAGGACTTATCCCGGACGGACGCCGCCGCCTGCGAACTCATGATTGTGCTTGGCGGGCCGATAGGCGCATTTGACGACAGGCTGTATCCCTTTCTGGCAGAGGAATTGAAGTTGATCGGGCGGCGCCTGGCGGGAGGCGGGCCGCTGCTGGGTATTTGCCTGGGCGCGCAGTTGATTGCCCGCCTGCTGGGGGCCAGCGTGGTGCCCATGGGGGGCAAGGAAATTGGCTTTGCGCCTGTGGCGCTGACTGAAGCGGGCCAGCGGTCGGTCTTGGCCGCGCTGGCAGGCGTGCCGGTCTTGCACTGGCATGGCGACCGTTTTGATGTGCCGCCTGGGGCGACGCTGCTAGCCAGCACGGAAACCTGCGCGCAGCAGGCCTATGCCGTTGGCGCGACTGTGCTGGGGCTGCAGTTCCACCTGGAGGCCGATGCGGGCCAGATCGAGCGCTGGCTGGTCGGGCATTGCTGCGAGCTGGCTCAGGCGGGCCTGGATCCCTGCGCCTTGCGCGAGGAGGCGAGCCGCTATGGCGCCGCCTTGAAAGAGGCGGCGCAGCGCACGATAGCCATGTGGCTGGATCAATTGCCGTCTGCGCCAGCGCAAGCATGAGGAGATAGGGGGCATCCTGTCTGGCGCA
>NZ_JBQEKA010000119.1:0-7098 GCF_052103615.1 Kerstersia sp.
TTCCGTAATGCCGCCGCGACATGCAGCGCTGCGCGGCACCGGGCCAATGCCGGTGTCCATGCTATCTACTGGGTATAGGGGCTGAGGGCCACCAGCGCGGGGACGGGCATGGGGGGATGCCCGTCATCAGGAGATGAGAGGCATCTATCGGACCTTTGATCGCAACGCATGCGCCTGGCGCGCGGCGCATGCGGATAGCAGATGTGCGGCATATTATGTGCTGCTACTCACGCACACCAAGCGTGGCTGGCCCGAAAAACAAAAAAGGGTTAGCAGCCAAACGCTGCTAACCCTTTGAATTTATTGGTCGGGGCGACATGATTCGAACATGCGACCCTCTGGTCCCAAACCAGATGCGCTACCAGACTGCGCTACGCCCCGACTGACTAAGAGCGAGATTGTAACTCAAATATCGCCGAACTCATATTCATGCGGCCTATCCCGCTACTGACAGGCCGCCTGCCCTGCTTCAGGTACGTTCACGGCGCTGGCGTACTGCGTCTGCCAGGGTTTCCAGCACGGCTTCGGTCTGGCTCCATCCCAGGCAGGCGTCGGTAATCGACACGCCGCGCTGCAAAGGCACGCCGGGCTTCAGATCCTGACGGCCTTCTGCCAGGTGGCTCTCCAGCATGATGCCGGTAATGCGCTGTTCGCCGCCCGCGATTTGCGCGGCCAGGTCTGCTGCGACATCAACCTGGCGCTGGTGCGATTTATTCGAGTTGGCATGCGAGCAATCCACCATGACCTGCTCGCGCAAGCCGGCTTTGCGCAAGACGGCGCAGCAGGCTTCAATACTCGCGGCATCGTAGTTGGTGCCATGTTTGCCGCCGCGCAGGATGACATGCGCGTCTTCGTTGCCGCGGGTTTCGAAGATCGCCGCGACACCCATTTTCGTCATGCCGATAAAGGCGTGGCTGGAGCTGGCTGCGACTATCGCATCCACCGCGACTTGTACCCCGCCATCGGTACCATTCTTGAACCCAATCGGGCAGCTCAGGCCGGAGACCAACTGCCGGTGGCTCTGGCTTTCGGTCGTGCGGGCGCCGATAGCGCCCCAGGCGATCAAATCAGCAATGAACTGCGGGCTGAGCAAATCCAGGAACTCACTGCCCACTGGCAGCCCCAGCTGCGCGATTTCCAGCAATAGCTTGCGGGCGCGGCGCAAGCCCTCATTGATGCAGAAGCTGCCATCCAGCCGCGGGTCGTTGATATATCCTTTCCAGCCGACGGTGGTGCGCGGCTTTTCAAAATACACCCGCATCACAATCAGCAGTTCGTCCTGAAAACGCTCCGCAGCCCCTTTCAGCAAATGGGCATACTCTATGGCTTGCGCGTGGTCATGGATCGAACACGGCCCGACCACCACCACCGGGCGATCATCGCGGCCATGCAGCACATCGGCAATGGCGGCGCGCGCCTGCTGCACGGAATGGTGGGCCGATTCCGGCACCGGCAACTCATCTTCCAGCAAGGCAGGCGAAATCAAGGGGCGCACGGCGCTGATGCGGACATCATTGATGCGCAAGGCATCCTGCGTGACCGGCGCCTTCTCGGCGGCGACATCAGGCAGCGTGTCGGTATGACTGCTCACAGAGCTTCTCCGGTAGGAAAGATAATGGCCCGGCAGGATCCAGGCCCAACGCTGGGATTATCGCACTGCAACATCCTTATTTTCGCAACTGGCGGCAGATCACCCGCCAATCCGCTCGCGGGATGCGCGGTCTTTTCCTTGCCCCGCGCCTGCACCCTTGCCCTGGCCGTCACGCTCAACGCGGCGCAGCCCGGCTTTGGTCATAATGTTCGGCTGCCGCCTGCAATGCGCTGAAGTCGTTGCCGCACAACAAGGGGCGCAGGGCTTCGAATTTCGCCTCGCTCCAGCCATAGATGCCCAGCGCCAGAATCGACTCGACCGTCGCCGAAGCGAAACGCTGCCGGATCGGCACGGCCGGGTTGCCTGCCACCACGGTATAAGGCGCAACGTCCTTGGTCACGATTGCCCCCGAGGCCACAACCGCGCCCTCTCCAATCGTGACGCCCGGCATGATCATGGCGCGCATCCCTATCCAGGCACCATCACCGATGGCGGTGTCCCCTTTGCCCACATAGGCTTGCTCTATGGTTTCCACAAACGGGTACAGGCTGAACCAATCCATGCGGTGCGTGTGATTGCCCCCCATCAGAATGACCGCTTCGGCCCCGATGCAGACGTAATCGCCGATATGCAACTGATCTATCGGCCATAAAGGGTCCCAGGCTTGCAGGCTGTATGCGTCGCCATACAGATAGCGCACCACGCTCTCTTCGAATGAACCGCTCCAGGCGTCGCTGTAATAGCTGTGCGTTCCCTTGATATGAATATTCGGGTTGCGCACGACCGCATGCAAATACTCAACGTTGGACCAGTGCTTCGCAAGCGTCATGCCGCTTCCTCTTGAAAATTGCTGTCGCGACAGACTGTCGCTGATGTGGCGGCGCGCCACCTTGGCGTGGCTGCCACCGTTGAACAAAGCGTAGAACGCAAACCCGCGTCCGGCGCATCAGACCCGGCGTCAAAACCCGGGGCTGGCCGATTGCTGAGCGGTCATGAATTCGATACGTGCTTGCGACCAGGCCGGGTCATGCAGCCTCAAGGTCGTCCCCGCCACAGACAGCACCGGCTGCTGCGTCATGGAGCAACCCATGCCCGGGTTGTCGCTGGGAGACTCGCACCATTCCAGCCGGACCGAATCCGGGGCATTGGACGGTTCGCCATAGCGTGCCACGGCGCGCTGCGCCATGGCAGCCTCATTCTGCTGAGTCCAGGGAATTTCATAGCTGACCTGAGCTGCCACCAACGGGTCTGCCGCATTGGGCGGCACCCTGGGTTCAAAATGCACCAGCAGTTTTTCGTTACCGGCTTCATACACCAGATAAGATGGCAGTTTGGTTCCCGTCACCGGGTTGACCGACAGGAGGTTAGTCGATTTGACCTCAGCGGCGTCAACACCGAAATGCTTGGCCATGGCCTGACGCACGGCCTCCAACCCCATGCCCGTTTTCACGCCGGCAACATCCAGCTCACGCGCATCGACAGCTCGCGGCTGCGCGGAAACAGAAGATACCGCCAACAGGGCGAGGGCAATAGACCAGGAAAGGGAAGATGAATATCGCACGGAAACTCCTATCACATCATTCGGGATCAGCCAGCCACAAGCATGCGCGCACACCGGTTCCGGCACACTGGACGCAGGGTTGCTGCAGGGAAATTGTAGTAAAGATCGCCAAGACAGGTTTCCGCATGCAAAACGGCCCGCAATACTGCGGGCCGTCCAGGTACATCCCTGCCGACTGGCAGCAGCCGTTTACTGCATGAACCAGCCGTGGCTGACCACCAGAGACTGGCCGCTCAGGGCATTGTTCTTGGCGCCGGCAAAGAACAACACGGCTTCCGCCACATCATCCGTCGTCGTGAATTCGCCATCGACCGTGTCCTTGAGCATGACGTTCTTGATGACCTGCTCTTCCGTAATGCCCAGTTCCTTGGCTTGCTCAGGAATCTGTTTGTCCACCAGCGGCGTGCGCACGAAGCCGGGGCACACCACATTGGCCGTCACGTTATGCTCCGCCCCTTCCTTGGCCAGCACCTTGGCCAAGCCCACCAGACCATGCTTGGCGGTGACATAGGGCGCCTTCAGCTTGGAGGCTTCCTTGGAGTGCACCGAACCCATATAGACCACACGGCCATAGTTCGCGGCATACATGTGCTTCAGGCAGGCACGCGTCGTCAGGAAAGCGCCATCGAGGTGAATGGACAGCAGCTTCTTCCAGTCGGAATACGGAAAATCGACCAGGGGCTTGACGATCTGGATACCGGCATTGCTCACCAGCACATCAATCTTGCCGTACTTGGCGATGACATCGGCCACGCCCTTTTCCACCTGCTCTTCGTCAGTCACGTTCATGGCAACAGCAAAAGCATCGGCACCGGTTTTCTTGATTTCTTCAGCCGTGGCCTGCGCGGCTTGCAGATTCAGGTCGGCAATGACCGGCGTGCCGCCTTCTGCCGCGAAACGCAATGCGATTTCCTTGCCGATACCGCTGGCTGCACCAGTAATAATGCCGATTTTTCCATCAAAGCGAGACATAAACAGACTCCTATCAAAGATTGTGAGTGTTGGGTGCCAAATAATCGTAGACCACTTCGCCCAGACCCAGGGTCAGGTCGGCGATGTAGTGGCTGGCAGACACGACTTCCCGCACCGGCAGGCGCGCAACATCGCACATGGCGTGTTCGAACAGCTGCAATGCGGCCGGGCCGGACCATGCGCCCTTTAGCGTGACATCTTCCATGTAATAGCGCACCAGCTCGCAAATACGCGGCGTGCCATCCACATGAGGAATGATCTTGATCATGAACGCCGGCTTGGCCATGGCCTTGGAGAACGCGCCCAAATCCAGCTCTTTGTGCTTGTATCCCATCGTCGCCGTCACACACAGCACGGAACCGTAATGCAGCGTGCCGACCAGGGTTTCCTGTTCATGGCGGAACTTGGGGCTGGCGAGCTTCTTGGGGAAACCCCACAGCTCCCTGCCCCCGGCTATCGGCGCGTTGTCATCCAGATACATGGCGTGGACGTAGCCCCCTTCCTGCACTTCGCCCGTCGGGGTCTTGAAGCGCACGGGGATAACTTGCCCAGTTTCCGTGTAGTCGCCAAAGCCGGTCGAGTCCGGCATGCGGATGAACTCATAGGACACGGTATCGCCAATGACTTCCAGCGGTTCCGGCACCAGCTCCCGCAGGATGTCTGGATCGGTGCGGTAATTGATGACAAAAAACTCGCGGTTGTAGAACTTGTACGGCGGCCTCGGATAGGCGGGATCGTGCAACGGCATGGCAAATGCCTTGGCGCGCACATCGGCGATTTTCATCTGTCACTCCCTTTTATCGGATTCAGTGGTCGAACAAAAGAACATGGCGCTGTCCGGCCGGCGCCGGCCGGAAACTGGCCTGCGGCCGCCCGGCGTGACGGCAAGACTGCTGTCTGGCCGCCGCGCGGGCGATGATGCGATTTACCGGCGGCGTGCAGACCGCGCTTTGCGCTGGGGCGCATGGTCATGAATATCGAAGGTGGCCACCCCGTCCGGGGTCTCCGGCCGCTGCCAGACTTCCTTGTGTTTCAGCGTTTCTACCGCGTCGGCATAACCAGAGTCCCAGTGCTCTTGCATGGTGACAGCCGAAAACTCGTAGTCTTTGCTGGAACCTTCGTAATTCTTGGCCCGGTAGATCAGGTGGATGATGTTGTAAACCTTCTCATCGGCCTCTGAAATCAAGGCTTCGATGCCGGCATCGTCTTTACCCAGCAGGGCAACATCCGGCATGTCTTCGATCATGCGCGCCAGCGCGCGGCGCAGGCGCTGCTGATTGCGGAATTGGGTGGTGGCATAGCGGGTGCGGCTGGAAAACCGGATATCTTTCAGACGCAGATCCTGGCTGATCAGATCACCGGGGAACTCGCCCAGCGCACTCCAGAGATCCACCTGGAAGGCCAGCGTGTCGCGCCTGGGCTTATTCTCCAGCACCCATTGCAAGGGTGTGTTGGACACCAGGCCGCCATCCCAATATGGGTCACCATCAATTTCCACTGCGGGAAAACCGGGCGGCAATGCGCCACTGGCCATGATGTGTTCCGGCCCAATGGTATGCGTGGTCGTATCGAAATAGGTGAAGTTGCCTGTGCGCACATTGACCGCCCCTACGCTGAAGCGCATCTCGCCTGAATTGATACGGTCGAAATCCACCAGACGTTCCAGGGTGGACCGCAAAGGCGTCACATCGTAGAAACTTTGCGCCCCTTCCGTGCCTTTAAGCGCGAGCAAGGGATGCAACGTGCGCGGCTTGAAAAAGTCCGGCGCGCCGCCCAGCATCGTCGCCAATGCATTCATCTGGTTGGCCCAACCGTGAACGTTTTCATTCCAGGCGATCATATCGGCCTGATCCAAACCCAGAAAACGCAGCATATAAGCCGGGGGCGCAGGGTGCACCGTCGTAATGGACTGCCAAAAATCACGCAAGGCATCGACTCGCTTTTCCGGCGCATTGCCGGCAATCAAGGCGGAGTTGATGGCGCCAATAGAAATGCCAGCCACCCAGTCAGGATGCAGCCCTTCTTCGGCCAAGGCCTGATAAACCCCTGCTTGATAGGCTCCAAGCGCACCGCCGCCCTGCAAGATCAGGGCGATGCGCTCAAAGGAAGGATGTCGCTTCGTCATGATTGAACTCCCACCTATAAATTCGACATTCTTTTATTAAATATATTCTTAATTATTAACTCCTTCGAGAGATAAAAAAAATTCACAATTGAAGTTAAATGTAACAAATGCTACCTCTGGCAGCCCGGCACAACGCCCTCCATCCAGCGGAAACCCTGGCCCATACAGACTCACCACGCGCTCTGCGCTCTGCCCCGCCTGTATCGACCGTTACATTAAATGCGGCATTGCCGCGTTTCGGTAAAACAACACATTGTCATTTCAAGCCAGCATGGTGCCTCCCGCTCTTTCTTCGGACACATCATTTTTCTGACTTTGCATGCCGAAATCGTCCTTCTCACCAGACAAGCGCCGACCTCAGCGGGAATCAAGGAAATTATTTTCCGATAATAAAAATTTCGCTGGATGCCAGTACAGCATGAATGATTTCCAATCCAATATCGTAAAAAAATAAAAGCAAAGAAAACAGGATGACGGGAAAATTCCAAGCAAAACATTAAATTTATCTAAATAAAATAAATCCATAAGATGTTGTTTTTATTAAATAAATTTAAATAATTACCTTATTATCCCTATTTTTAATTTGAATGATTTATTAATCTAGATCAAAGCTATTTTTAAAAACCTCAGCCAGCGCAAATAATGTCAAAATTATTTCACCAAGCCATCGAAAACCGCCATTACAAATAGTTTCAAAAACAATGACGACATCTCGACTTCTTTTCAATTCCTAGCACACAAAGACAGTCAGAAAACACTATCTGACGCTACATTAAGAATGAATCTGCCGAGACATTAACCATAGGGCAGACTTTTCCTCCATCTGGAACCGTCGGAGTTCAAATGTCA